>NZ_JBHMDO010000032.1:0-64146 GCF_042431225.1 Paenibacillus aurantiacus
CACCGCCGAGGAACTCGCTAGACATATCCGGATGCGCGTCTGGAAGGAAACCGGCATTAACACCCGCATCGGCGTCTCCGAGAACAAGATTCTCGCCAAGATCTTCTGAAGACTATCCTAATTTCATGTACATAATTGTAAATCCGCAAGAATACTAGGCTTTCCTAGTATTTTTTGTTGTACATAATAGAGTTCATAATAATTTCAGTTTGATTTATTTGATTTTTTAAAGACATCAATTTCGATCAGGTAGGACCTCATTTTCCAGTTAAAGAGGAGTAAATAACAAGAGGCCCTTTCAGTAGAGAAAGGAGCCTCGAAGTCATGGACTTTGGGACCAGGCGCCAAGAACCACTTGCCTGGTACATGGAACATATACATAAACAATATTACGAACATCTTATGCTTTTAAGCCAATATTAACGAGTATCAACTAACAATTTCACAAGTTTGGTGACTTTACTCCCTGCTTTCTCAATGATTTTAGCCTCATAAAGAAAATCTTCGGAGTTGTGCCCTACAACTGCAATCAAACTGCCGTTGTATGAAGATAAATCAACAAGCTGCCGTAAGGGATCTTCTCCAGCAACCATTTTGATTGTAGTAAGCTTTTTTTGTTTATTTTGGGAAGGCCAAATTTCAGTAAAAACCTCGTTTTCCACATATCCCAGTATCTGGTCTTTCATTGCGAGTAACCTCCAAATCTTGTGTATTAATTCCTCAATTCAATGTGGCATGTATAGGGTATTAATTATCCCCAGTATCAAATTTTTATACAAATAAATAAATAAATAACAAATTTATCTACAGCTTTGAATATCATTTTTCCTATTTATAAATAATAAGTAAAGAAAAGAACGAAAATCCCTTAAGAAAGGACGTACAAAAATGAGTATTAGACATGTTTCTGATGCTGATAATGAAGGATGGCTACTTGTCAAGTTCTCCGGAAGTAACGCCCCTGATGCATTACCTCAAAACTTAAGAGTGGAATATATTAAGACTGAGGGAGGTCGGGATTATTTCAAAGTAATCGAAGGTGTGCACGCAGGTAGAGAAGGAAGTGTTAAACAAAAGGAAGGGGGGGGGTCATACTTAATTGAGGGAGATCCGAAGCAGCCTACGGCTCAGGTGCATTTTGTAATACCGAGTAAAAAATTATGGTATCAGAACAACGGAGAGTGGGTAGGTCCTATAGATACAATGACTGATCCTAATAATATGGTCCCTGTTGGTGTACACGATATTGAAATCCCTGATGCACCTCATAAAGGTGGTGAGTCATATGAGGACAGATCGAGATTCGCAAGTACATGGTTTAGGATTGGTCATTCAGGGGATCGCTATCTTCACACTGGATCAGTATCAGCTGGTTGTGTAACTATGACCGATATTCCCAAATGGACAGATTTATATAATTATCTTATAAAACGTAGAAAAGATGATAAAAGTGTAGGTGAAATTCATGTTTTCGCAACAGAAGCTGAACGACCTTAATAGAATTAAAACTGCCTAAGGTAAAGCGTGGCATCAACAACCAGTCTTAGCTCTGCTATGCTCTCAGTCATTGTGAGCAGTTGTCCGTATGTGGCGCCAATCTTTGCTCCGACATGTGAAACAAAGCGTTCGTCCCTAACGGGATAAACGCTTTTTTCATTGTAAATAACTCTAAGAAAACCCTTCAAAAAAGCAATTTATTCCATCTCATACATCGCTCTCTGCCGAGCATCAGTTTTCGCAGAAATTTCCATATGAGATGATTTTCTTGTATTAATTTTTTTCTTCTGATATATCGAAAAGGCTATCGATCGATTTCGATAGCCTAACTTTTACTGTTTTCAAATGAACTTAGCTAAGCCGCTGTTGTTATTAACTTGAAATAACTGCAGCCCAGCTTTCTCAACTAAGGCAGCAAGACTGCCGTATCTCTTTAACCAATCGCCATAGGCGTAAACAAGCAGATATGTAGAATGGTCTTGAATCCAACATTTTAACTGCTCAACTTGTTTAGAGGAGGCTTCTAAGAGCCGTCCTGGCATCAGAATCATAATCGTGTAATTTTGATCAATAATCGGTAATTTTTTGATATTAAAAATATCACCGATCGCAAAGTTGGTCGTATGATTCGGAAGGAGTTGCTGCAGATTTTTTATCTTACTGTCCTCTTTCTCAATTCCATATGGAACCACCTGTGAATTTTTCTCCAATATTTTTTTCAATAGTGCCCCATTTCCACAACCTAGATCCATTATTGTTCCTTGCCCATCCGCTAGAATCGAGGTAGCAAGTTCTATTATTGATTGATGCGCAATAGACATATCCAAGTCTGATTCAAAACCGTTATCTAGGAAATACCAATCCGGATGTTTTGGATTTGTTATATTGATCGATGACATGGCCTTAAAGAAGTTTTCGGACTCCGTAATGAATCGACGTTTGGGCTGTTCATACGGAAAGAAAAGCCCTCGTGCTCCCTCCGCAGGATAATTTTCACTCCTCCGTCTCACGACATATTTAATTGCAGTTGAATCAGTACACGACGATATTTTCACTACAGGAGTTTTAATCTCTGCAATACCATGTAAAGCAGACCATTCGATCGGCCAAGATAGCATCTCTGTTAACCACGCCATTTCAGCTGAATACCCGTTCCTTTTACCTAACCCTATAAACTTCTCCGCTTTGTCCACTGTAGATTCGCAATGGAATGAACAAGGTAGATGAGGAACCGCACGTATGCCTAACCAGCGAAGCAATATATTCGTTTGATCAGGTGCGTCAATTTCAATCATTGTTGGATTGATCAATGGATTTGCTGTATTTGAAGCCATTGGCCAAGTAGTATCAATAAATTGTTCTTCTACCCAGACCTTTTGAAAAAATCGACGACAACACTCTGGATATCCGAGAAGCTTCCCCATCTCTTCTTGATTGTTCGTATCATACGCTGCTTTAAATTGGGCAGCATCGTTTATTTTACCGACTACAATATGGTAATTGAATGGCTTTCCTTCTTTGTAAGCTGATATTGTATTTTGGTATGGGTGTGAGCTAACAGATTGCATGCTTACTGGTACAACTGACAAACCATGAGCTGCCATCTTTCTAGAGAAATCAACTAATTGTTCGGGAGCAATCAATGTTAATGAACATTTTCTAATTCCTTCTGGAACAGCCAACCATTCTATATCAGACCAAGCACTTAAGATTTGTCTTATTCTAGGTTCCCAGACAGCTCTGGCATGGTCACTAACCCAGCTAAAACGAGTAAAATCAGCCATTTTAAAGGGAAGCCGTTTAATGGATAACATCTTTCTTGTTTCCCTCCTCCGTCTTTTTACGCATCCATTCCATGGTCTCTTGTAAAGTTGGGTTCATTCCTTGCTCCCAAGCTTTTAATATCTCCATCTCTAAATATTTTAAGTTAGGATGAAGTGATATCGTTTGGTACCCCGAGTTGATCAAGCGGTTTTCAATGTTAATATATAGCTGCTTCCATACTCCACAGTCTTGGGTACGGTTACGCCATTCATTATCAATTGCTGTACCAGGACATTGTCCCTTACACATTAAAAAAAAGCGGCAGCCTTGGCATCCCCCATACTCTTGAGGAGTATGATAGAGTGCTATATAACGCTCGAAGCCAGAATTGTCCGCTTTCGTGAAATCAATACCACTTTTGTTCGTACGCCCACAATTACTGCTCTGTCCATTCCCCTCTACTCCTTTGACAGCAGCTGTTGCATAAGGATCACAACCACGCCAGACGCAAGTAGAATATTTATCCTGGCCAAGCAATAAATTTTTCATATCGCTGAACATGTCAAATTTCAAATGTTGCAATTTTAATTCAAGCGCATTAAAGCTGAGTAATGCACGAATATTCTCCTCAGGAGTTAGACCATACTTTTGTTTAATAATCTCACTCTCAGTTTCGAGTATATGTAGTCGGACACTCTCGATGCCAAGGCTTTCAAGTTTTTGCATCCATGCATGCATAATGGGGAGCTTGTCCTCTGTTGCATTGAGTCGATGTAACGTAATTATAAGACTGGGGGGAATACCTTCCTGGCAAAGCCGTTCTATCGCCAGCTCTGTTCTTGCTGTTGTATCCCTCGTTTTCTCTAAAGAACCGAACCACCGCACATCGTTCAGCTCACCCGGTCCATCAATCGAGATCCCAACATGTACTCGATATTGTTTAAACATTCGAATATGGTTTTCATTTATGAGCACCCCATTCGTCTGCATTCCATTCATTCCGAATTTCTCATATCCCCAGGACCATAATGATTCAAGGTCCTTCTCGTCAATAAGAAGTGGTTCTCCCCCGAATAGAACAAAAGAATCCCCTTGTTTAACGATTGCCAACTTAATTTTGTCAATATCATAGTTTTTAGATATGTTACCGGCATCTCGCATAGGGTTCTGATAACAATATTGACAAGCTAAATTACAAGCAACACCGAGTGGCCTAACTTCTATAGTCATCTCTTATCCTCCTTACAACGAATTTGTTAGTTACTTAAGGCGTGTCACCAAGCGGAATATCCATGTGAGGTATACAATTGGGATCATCGGGGATATCGATATGTATAGAAAAGAAATCTACATGTTCCATAGTAGGTATATCTCCATGCTCCCGAAATTGAATATCAATGTGAATAGGCGGGCCAATATCATAGTGATTCCCTGATCTGCCGCCATAATGGCCATTAAAATCTACATGCGACTGAGCTGGTATATCAACATGTGACTGTGCCACAATATCAATATGCCCCCCTGATCTAGAAGTATAGTGGCCAATTATATCTACATGCGGCTGAGCTGGTATGTCAAAATGTGATTGTGCCGGAATATCTAAATGAGGCGGTATTGCCTCACGAATGCCGCAATGTCCAGGTATATCAATGTGCGGGCTATCATCATCAGGCAACTTAATTTCCTCCTTGTAATGTGTTACGAGTCATTCAAGGTGCGTCACCGTGGGGAGTGGCAGGGCTATCTGCATGCCCAACTTCAGATACATCTCCATGGCCGATAGATGCAATATCTCCGTGAGGTGTTAAAGGTGTGTCACAATGAGGAATTAAGGGAGTATCTAGATGGGGGGTGACCGACGTGTCCCCATGTATACCTCCAAAATCTCCATGTATAAACCCACCACTATCTATGTGGCCCGTCCAAGCATCTATATGTCCTTGTCCTGGCACATCAACGTGAATCTGAGCTTCAATGTCACAATGCCCTTGTTCTGCAATATCGACATGTGGAGTTAGGGGCATATCGATATGAGGGGTTAAAGGAGTATCGATATGACCTTGACTAGGAAAATCAATATGTGCGATTTCAGAAAATACAACTTGCATGGCATGGCTAATATCTTCTGAAGGAAAACCAGCATTTACCAAAGCGGCTCGTACTTCTCCTGATGGATCGCCCAAAGCTTTTAGAACTCTAGCTATAT
Organism: Paenibacillus aurantiacus; assembly: GCF_042431225.1. Lineage (NCBI taxonomy): Bacteria > Bacillati > Bacillota > Bacilli > Caryophanales > Paenibacillaceae > Paenibacillus > Paenibacillus aurantiacus. The sequence continues at coordinate 5,468 of NZ_JBHMDO010000032.1, forward strand.
TTTCTGCACCTTCATTTATGTCTTTTAGTCCTTGGGCGGCGGCTGCACTCCCCAATCCAAGTGTATTTCGAATATCTGTACCAATCTGTTCGGCAGATCGACTAAACTTATCCTTTAACACTTTCGACACATTTTCTACGCCTTCAATCAATTCATCTTTAATTCCTTGCAGCCATTTGTTGGGATCTGCGAGCATATCCTTGAATAACTCTCCCGCATTGTCGCTTATTTGCTGTTTAATGAGCTCAGGCAACTTTTCTAAAGATTCTAGCTGAGCGGTTAACTGTAGTTTAGGCAGCGACAGCTCGTTTCCTTGAAAATGAAATTTGCCATCTATGCTCATTCGGAATTGGCCGTCTTGGAAAGATACCGAAGTGGACCCTTTGAATCCGGTGTTTATTTTGATTCTTCCAAGATTGTAGCCAGCAACCGTTATCGGACCAGTGGAGACGTTTAAATCGAATTGGAAGTCACCTTCAGCAGAAAAGTTAGGCTGCTTTACTTTACAATGCAACTCGAATTCGGAAATTCCTAATTCCTTTTTGAGCCTAAATTCAAATTCCGATTTCTCGATGCTGACTTCGATCGACTCCTTTAGTCCCAACAAATCGAACATTCCCGATAGTTGGAGTATTGGAGGTGCTGGAGTCCCAGGACTCGGCGTACGGGTGTCCAACGTAGCGGATGGCGGTCCATCCCCTGTTGCATTCGATATCTTTAACACATCTCCAAGTGAGATGATCTGACTTAACGATCCATGTGCATATATACCATTGTGCGGATCGACGATGACCTTTACGAACAGATCAAGACCCAATATTCCAAGTGTACCTTGGAGTGCAAATCCAGGATCAAAATGAATGTCGCCAATCGTTACCCCTTGAGGGTCAGCGACCGCATAAATATTAAAGTCTTTAATGCTTAGATCAAGGATGTCTGGAAGCTGTAGCCCCACCAAGTCTCGTATTGTTTCCTTTAAAGAGAGTTCTCCCTGTAAGCTACCAGCAATCATGCTTGGAGCGTTGCCGATCAACTGCGCAGCCATTCGGATCGTCTTATCGGAAATTGCTACGTCACCATATATTCCATATTTAGGTGAAGGAGCGGTTTCCATTTCGAAAATCGCTTTGTTTATTTTAAATCCACGAATACCAAATACATTTTCCCAGGGCTCGATGGTTTCTAAAGAGAGCTCTGTTCTCCCTTCTTCTATCGTTGCACTAGTACGAAATTGGGGTAGTGCCGTGCCGAATATGGTGATGGTTGCTTCACAAATCAATTCCATCACCAATGGTTGTGGATCGATATCTATAGCAAATTGATCGAATATAATAACGTCAGGCAACAGAACAATCTTTTGCTTAAGATCAACCGAAACCTCTGCTTCTGTGAAGGATTCAGCGGCATGGAGCAACAAAGGCAACTCCTTGCGGCCGATCAACTTCTCTACAAACTCTAGTCCCGCGCCTTGAAGGATTAATTCAGCAGACAAATTGAAATCTTTTCGCATATTGAGCGACTTTTCGGTGCCATCCGATTTAGTATAGTTGAAGTCCGGTTTTGGGACAGAAGCTAACGTCAACGTTGGCTCCTTAATCTGCAATATGTCGAGCGGCTGAAGGAGACTCGAGAGGTTCGAAAACTTCCAACCATCTAACAGCTCAATAATAACAAACGATTCCCAATTATCATTTATCTTTCGCACCACTATGGTTAACTGACCAAAGTCATCAGTCTGAGCGTATAACAAGACAAATGGTGTATGCTCAGAAAATTCGATACGGTATTGTACTTGCGGCAACACGAGCCTGGGAAATCCGCTCGGTAATTTCAAGCTGGCTCCCCAGCTACTCGCTAAAGAAGTCAATTCTACTGCGCCAAGATTACCCGCCAGAATAAATCCATTCTGCAAATCGCCTTGTACAGGTGTTTCTTCATTGCCTACTATTTTTGTCCGGCCTTGAAAACTACCGGATAGCCGTTCGTTTTCCCATGCTAATTGAATAGTGAAGTCATCAATTTCCAGATTTCTTCCCCCAATAGGGAGTTCCCAGGTATCGATTGTTACATGAAACGCAATGTAGAGGGCATTTTCCATCTCATGCATGAATTTAATTATTAGATTCGTAAGTTTAACGTTTCGGGCATTGATTAAACGATCCGGCAGTATTTCCACAAGATTAACCCTACTAAGCAAAACAAGTCCATTAAGATCAGATAAATTCGGAATTGTCACAATTCCGGTTTGTTCAAGTTGTTTAAGCTCCCACTCTGCTGTATCGACTAACTTGTTTAGCTGGATTGGAATGGATCCTCCAGATTCTGTGATGATGGACCCTTGGATTGAATCAGAAGTTGTCTCGAATGCAAGATTAACAGTGAATCCTTGTGGTTGGAGCTGATTCTTTAATGCTTCTATTGTGCGAAACGCCGTTTGTTCATCCATTAGTTCATTACTCCTTAGGCCGGAATTCATTCATCCAATACCATCAATAATTTCCATATTTTTTTCATATTATAACATTCTTCCGGATGATCATTTCATTCATTTGTCATTTTTCAGACGCGAACCTATATGTAATAAGAATTTTATGAAGGAGCGCTTAAAGATGTCGATTTTCCAATACGAAGAACATATGGAACTAGGAAAAGCCGGGGAGTGATACTTCGCGGCTTTTATTCGAGTCATGTCCAAAAAACTATCTCCACCTCGGGTCCGTCGACTTGTGCTTCCAAGTCCAAGTTGATTTGATTATGACATTCTCAGTGATCCAATAATTTGTTTACCGCCAGCCGCACAACAAAGAAAGAATGAAAGAATGAAAGAATGAAAGAATGAAAGAAAGAAGCGCCCACTCTGCACTACTGCGTAGCGGCAGCAAGCCCTCTTCTTCTTCTCACCACACAAGCATTAAGCGTATTCCCGCACCGTATACTGATGTATAAATATACATTTCTCATCAAATATGACCATCCAGTCTCAATAACCTCGAAATTTTCCTTATAAAATCTGACGCCACACAACAGGCTCACTCACAACAACTCCCATGTGTGGCGTCAGATTTAGTGAGAAAACAACGGCGGAAAAACCTTGATTTATCAAGGGCCGTTTTCACAGTTAGTGAGAACGACAATTCCCGAACGGTGCTGTATTTGCCTGGTTTTCACATTTGATGAGAATTTCCGCTAAAGGTGAATTGTATATTTATTCACAGAATGTATAGTCATAAATACACCATTCTAAGCAGACTCTTTCCGTTTTAACAAACAAAAAAATGCTTACCATTGGAAAACCAACGGAAAGCATTTTTATTACAAATCAACACTAGATCCTGGTAAAGGATCTAATCGATTAAATAGAAGTTAGCAAAAAATCTACTTTGAGCCCAAATCCTAAGAGGACGATTACAGCAACCATTAATCTCAACAAACTAGGTAATGAATCGAAGAATTGAGCCAATTTCCATATTACTAGAATTACTACAACTATCGCTAGAATAACAGCAATAGAATTGAATCTCTACCCAACCGGCCCTTTCCTGTGACCCAACTTTGTTTGTAGCTAAAGTTATTACTTTTACGCGATCGATAAAACTTCCGTCTACCAATATAAAATCCCTCTAGTAGCATTAGCATCTGTAATATAAGCGCAAAATCATCTGAAAATATCCGACTAATTTAGATGTCCATTCAACGAGCCTGCATCTTCAACCAGCAAACCTTTGGCGGTTGTTTCGGGGAAATTACGAGGTTCTGATATAATCCATCATAACCATAAATTCATTCTTTTATACATCACCCTAACTCACTGCTTTATTTCCATCTTTTCCACTTCAGCCCAACCAGTATCAAGTCATCTGGCTCTCCTGTCTGCCTGTGGTATACTGGAAGCTCGTGAGCACGATGGTGGCAGGATTTGAGGGCAAATCAAAAATTTGGTTTTAATACTTTTTCCCCATCATGGGTAGCCTCATTGTTTTTATGTAGGAATAGAATTATCAGTAATGGGATTTGAACGATTGATGCAAATGGGATTAATTCATTATGTAGTGCAGTAAAAATAAATGGAATTAAAATTATTCCTCCAATAGATAGCCATATTTTGATACCTAGACCTTTTCTCCATCTTTTACCGATAATAACATTCAAAACTGATACAAAGAACATTATTGCAAGAACAAATACTCCCCAGCTAAACATAACATCAGCTTTTTCCCAAAACGAAGAGGCCGTGCTAAAGCTATAATAATTAATAATTGAAGAGATAAAAATAATACATCCTACAACTAATGGGAAAATTGGTTTCAATATCTTTCCAAGAAATGAGAAAACTAAATCTAATCCGAGAGGTTTCTCACTATAATTTTTAAGCGATTCTGCATACTCTTTAATTTTGTTTTTAATCGTCAGTAATGTATATTCAGATCGATTATCATAATATAGCTCTACTTTTTTCTTAAGTTCCCAAGGAAGATAGTAAAAACAATCCCCAAATTTTTCGATTAACTTTTCTTCATCGGATCGGTCTTTATTGCTTTTTTCATAAATTGAAATACCAGCATAGATCTTTCCCATATATTCCCCTGCCTTGATTTCTAACGGGATATATTGTTTCTCTTCCTCTGAAAACATTGAGAGAAACGCTTTGTAAAGAAACACAGTAAGTCCACTAATTATTGCAATAATAAACTTCCAAAATGGATCCATTCCCAAAAAATGATTGTAAAGTTCTTGGATTCCACTTAACTCCATTCAACTTTCACCTCCTTTATACGTGTTTGTAGTAAAAATAGAACTTTAAATAAATTACGCTAATTGTTACAAAAGGTGTCGTAATTTCATTCGTTACAATCTCGTTGTCGATTATAGTATATTTTCTAAAGAAAAGGGATAATAATAACTAATCCTCAACAAAGAGGAGGTGTTATTCCAAGGTGATTGCAATAACCATTACATTCAAATCCTTGACAGTTACTATCATCCTCTGGCCTTCATAAGTAACTCGCCAGGGAGCTCGGAAGATTAATTGCTTCCGAGGTTCGGAACAAATGCAATAAATACAAACCCCTTCTTTTCACTTCCCCTTTAATCGCCACTTCCGAATTGCTGAAATTGCACCTCCAGTTAATTATGTCATGAGCTTTACTTATCCCTCAGCGGAATGTTAAATCCCTATGCAGATAGCTAAATAAGCACCTATAATGGTCGAAGACCGCTTATTAGCGGCCTTTGGACTTAAGATTCAATTGAATATTGAAAGGCTTTTTGGAACTGTAACCTACTTTCTTGCTCCCCATTTAGCAGCCATCAATTCAAATTCACTCTGAGTTAGGGGTAAAATCGATCCATGACGTTTCTTAAGTTGACCAAAACAATAATCCTCATTCGTCAATCGTCTCCAACTTGCTCCCGTTGAATCACCAATATCAGTGGTAATTAGCGGCAAATATCCACCCTCTATTGCAAATTGATCTACGATTAGCCCCCACTGATCGATTCCATTGAACTTATAGAATGCAGGCCCTTCAACATCTCTGGATGTCAGCCCAAAACCTAATGATTCTAGGGTTGAAACATTCTTCCACTCCCCTAATAATCGCTTACTCGATTCAATTATTATCTGCCCTTTGGCGCAGGACGCTCGATAGTAGGTACTTCCCACTTTGATGATTGTCGTATCAAGAATGGCACTCCTCTCGCCAGTCGTTATATAGATTTCCGCGTCTGTGAAAGTGCGAAAATCACGTGTTAGACTATAATAAACATGCATACCTCGACCATTTCCGTCTACCGCATCTCTGCTAGATGCCCAGAACACAAGATAGTTGTCTTCTTCTTCGTTATATATAGCTTCTGGAGCCCACGCGCATCCTGACTCTACAGCTGCAACCTCTGCCATCCATGGTTCCGACCAATTGGCAAGGTCAGAAGATTCCCATATCACTATGGAACGACTTCCCGTAACTGTTGGCTCTGTTGCTGTCCAGCCCCCGCGATGATAGATACATAAATCGGTGGCGATCATATAGAACTTGTCTCCATGAGCTCCCCTGATTAAATAAGGATCTCGTACTCCTCGTTCACCGAGAGTCGAATACAGGATCGGTTTATTACCGTTGAGATCTTCCCAGTTCAAACCATCCTTACTTAATGCAAAATAAATTTGCTCCCCATCCTCTTGTTCACCTATAAAGTGGGCAAAAAGGTACCCTCCGTCTGGTTTTCGATTGAATGTTTGACTACTCGCCATCTTTGCATCCTCCAATTAATTGATAAATTCTGTTTCCATACCTTTTTATTATTTTAAAATTTCCGCATTATGAAACGAAATATCATCATTCAAGTATTCATACCTTTTGTTTAGAATTCATAAAGAAAGATCCAATCCATCAATTGCTTAGTTGAGTCACTAGTTACCTTGCGTACATAGTGCATAGACACAAAATACCGTGTGAAATCTCCAGGCTCCACACGGTATTTCGTTGAAGGTTTTTAATACTTATGACTATCAGTTTGACTTAGAATATGCATAGATTTCGACATCCATGTCGCCCAAGGTTAAGTTCGGCATTCCACTTACCAGCCATGCCTCTACCTTCGTTCCGTCAGCTTGATAAGATACCTTAGCAGTAGCACTCGCTTTAATCATGATGACTGTTACTTTCGCATTTGCACCAGTTCCTTCAGTCAGCTGAATCAGAAGATACTTGCCAGTTACGTCTCCACCACTTGTCGTGATCGAATGAAGAAATCCCGCTCCGCCAATACTTCGATTTCCGATCTCTAGCGAAATTGCAGATGCGGATGGTGTGCCCATCACACTCACGCCAGAGGAGATATTACCGTAATAGTCAGCTGCTTTAATCAAGATCGTATAAGATGTACCATTGATCAGTTCCGTGAGGGTTACTCTTCCAGTGCCTTTAGCTATCGTTTGTGTTGCAATACCTGCTCCACTAATTACGACATGGTCAAAATCATCGTCGGATGGATCGTTCCACGTAATCGTAAGCTGACCGTTTCCTACGGAAACCGCTGTACCTGTAATATCTCCCGTAGGAGTAGTATCTGGAGCAACAGGTTTACCATCCACACTAACACCTGTCGATGCGTTTCCAGACTCGTCTACTGTTTTTAGTACGATTGTATAGGTAACGTCATTGGTCAGCCCCGTAACCGTCGCTTTCTTCACGCCTTTAGCAACATTCTGAGATGTTACTCCTACACCACTAACTACAACATGGTCAAAGTCCACATCAGATGGATCATTCCATGTAATCTCCAACAGCCCATCTCCTGCTTTAACTACCGCGCCTGTTACTTCTACTGGTGCTGTTGTGTCAGCGATAGGCGTGCCAACTACGTTTACACCTGTCGATTGGTTACCTGTCGTATCGACTGTTCGAATAACGATGGTGTAGCCAGTACCATTCGTCAATCCTGTGAACATTACTTGTTGTGTGCCTTTTGCCACAGTCTGCGTTGCAATTCCGCTGCCGCTTACCACGATGTGATCTAAGTCTTCATCCGTTGGATCATTCCAAGTTACAGTCAATTTGCCGGACGCTACAGATACTGATGCACTTGTTACCTCTGCAGGCGCAATTGTATCAAGCGTTGAAGGCTTACCGTTCACATTAACACCTGTTGATTGATTACCAGTTGTATCTACCGTCTGAAGCAAGATCGTATAATCTGTATTATTCGTCAATGCTGTGATCATAACAGATTGCACACCTGCTGCAACGTTCTGAGTCGTAATTTCGGATCCGCTGATCACGACATGATCAAAGTCGACATCCGTTGGATCATTCCACATAATTTTCAACTGGCCATCGCTTGCTTGTACAACTGTACCTGTTACCTCAGCAGGCGCAATCGTGTCTGGCGTTGGAGTACCATTTATATTTACGCCAGTTGAAGCATTACCAGAAACATCTACTGTCTTCATTGAAATAGAATACGACGTTCCATTCGTCAAACCTGTGATTGTTGCCTTCTTGATGCCTTTATTAACATTTTGGGTAGTTGCACCAGAAGCTACAACAACATGGTCAAAATCAACATCTGTTGGATCCGCCCAAGTCAGTATAAGCTGTCCGTCAGCTGGTGTTACCGTCACGCTTGTAACTTCAGCCGGCGGTGTCAGGTCTGGATCCGTTACCGTTACCGTGCTTGTAGCGCTCAAGCCGTTCGATGTTGTTGCCGTGATAGTGGCTGTCCCTGCTGTTACGCCAGTTACCAGTCCGCTTGTATTAACGGTTGCAACGCTTGTATTGCTGCTTGTCCATGTAACGTCTGAAATCGCATTGAACGGAGCCAGTGTTGCTCCGAGTTGTATGGTATTGCCAGTTACAAGCGCAACCGTAGGATTATCAAGCGTAATTGCAGCAGGCGTTGCTACAAATGAACCATGAACTTGGAAGTCATGAATAGCAACCCAGTTTGAAGAAGTGGTCGTTCCAGTAATGGTAACCCGCACATACCGTCCATAGGTATTTGCCGGCATCGTATCTGTAGAATCATTTGCTGCAGTCAGCGTGGAAGTGTGATCGAATGCCATTTTGTACGTTGTGTTATCGTTCGACACTTCAATCTTGTACTTAATCGTGTTCCAGGAAAGAATATAAGTGCTATTGATTTTAGCTACCTGTCCCAGGTCAACTTGCCACGAAGCAGGAGAAGCCGCTACTTTGGCGCCGGTTGTCCATAACGTTGCTGGGTCGGAGTCATTCACATTAGATGCGGGGGAACCAGATCTCGTTGCAGTAGCAGATGATGTCTTGTTAAGAGCAAGGCTATCATTAACCGTCACTACACTTGTTGCTTGAGCTCCTCCATCCTCAGATGCTGCAGTAATTGTTGCTGTACCTGCACCAACGGAGTAGACATTACCATTGCTATCAACTTTTGCAACAGCTGTATTGCTGGATGTCCATACTATTTTCTTATTCGTCGCATTAATAGGTGCAGTCGTCGCCGTCAATTGCGCATTCAAACCTAGATCCAATTTCAAGGTAGATGAAGATAGAGTTACGGACGAAACAAGGATTGGTGAGGGTTTGCCGCTCACTGTAACGCCACTTGATACATTGCCTGATGTATCCACTGCTTTAAGTGAGATCGAATAAGTCGTTCCATTCGTCAGACCTGTAAGCGTTGCCGTACTGATGCCTCGCGTAACATTCTGAGTCGTGATGCCTGTACCCGAGATAACGATATGGTCCAAATCAGAATCCGCTGGATCGGTCCAAGATAAGACCAAACGACTGTCACTTGCCGTTACCGAAGCCCCAGTTACATCAGCAGGAGGCGTTGAGTTCGCAACCTTAGTCGTTACCGTAACAGTGATATCAGCGAATCTGGTATTATCAGATTCACTGGCTGCTCTAACCGTTGCTGTACCTTCTTTAGTCGCTGTGAGGAAGCCAGTATTCGAGACCGTTACAACATTTGCCGTGCTTTCGTTTACTACACTCCACGTAACATTCTTATTCGTTGCATCGGATGGTTGAACCGTTGCAACGAGTTGTTCGGTTTGACCTTCCTCCAACGAGGTTTGATCCTTATTCAGCATAAGCGAAGTAACTGGTTTGCCTGTAACTGTTACCAGAGCATCCGCAAATTTTGTGCTGTCATAGTAGCTCGTTGCTCTAACTGTTGCTGTACCAGGTGAAATCGCACTTACAATACCTGTTGACGAAACGGAAGCAACATTGGCCCCACTTTGGTGTACTACACTCCATGTAACTTTCGTATTTGCAGAAGACGGGCTAACTGTTGAAGTCAACTGTTCAGTCTGTCCTGCCTCAATGGAAGTTTGATCCTTATTCAGAGTGATCGAGTCTGGTATCCCCGTCAGATAAAGCTGTAATTCCTGTACCAAAAGGCTTGCAATCTTCCGATCTCCAGCATCCGTTGGATGCGTACCATCCGATGTGTCAGCAGCAGTGATCCAACCAGTCGTATCCAAATAGTGTACCTTCGTATCACCAGCTGCAATTCTTGCATCAACAGCAGCCATTACCTCAGTCGGATAAGCTCCGTTGAATGGATTCATCGCAATAATTTGTGCATTTGGATTGTTAAGACGGATATTCTGCAAAAACGTCGTGTATTTCTCTTGGAATAATGCTGATGGTACGTTCGAAGGAACATTAGTCGCATTATCATTTGTACCAAGGTTCACAATAACCATCTTCGGTTGGTAGGTAGAAAAATCCCATGCTTTGAAAGCGTTTGTTGGTTGTGTCGTGCTAAAATACTCAACTTCCATGCCAGGCAGTTTATTGCCGGAATAATAATATCCATCAGCCAACGTGATACCAGAGTAAGCAATCTGTGTATGCTCATACCCGAGTTGTTCTGCAGCTAGCCAAGGATAAGCAGTCAAAAAGTTCTTGCTCGTTCTATGACCTGCTGTAATTGAATCCCCTACAAACTCCAAAATCGTATCAGAAACATTTGGAGCTTCAGTCATTGCTCCTTCGTCCAGAACAAGGCCTTGAAAATTCATCTCTTCATGCAGATCTTTGGTTGCAACTCTTAATGTATGCGTACCCGGTGATAACGCAGTCGAAGTCAAGTTAACCGTTCCTTCTGTGCCGTTGTAAAGAACATCTGAACCACCATCTATCTGAGCATAGAAACTAACGGATCCACCTAGTTTGAGCTGTACCGTAGTGCCGGTAAAATTCACTTTGAAGTAGGCCCCACCAAAGTGGCTGACATAATTGGTACTGCTCACCTTATCCCAACGACCAAAATACTTGATATTAGGATCGGTAGGTGTACCGACTGAGTCCGCATATGCCTTTATAACAGGTATATACGAGCTCAGTATCAGTAAGGTTAAGATCGTAATACTTAATCTCTTGATAAGTTTCACCGTCTATTCCCCCAATCTTCCGCTTATAATAATCCGCTAAGAGGGAGGTGTATAATGACTCCCTCCTCTTACAAGAGTCTACTTATCCATAAACAATTGATACAGCACCTGTGACATCTGCGCTCTATTCGTAGAAGCTGCTGGATTAATTGATTGGCCACTACCGTTGATAATGCCAAGATTCACAAAGAACGTCATCGCTTCGTCGGCCCAAGGAGCAATCTGGTCAGCATCTTTGAAGTCACCTAAATTTTGCTGATCCAATGCTGTAGGCAATACATCCATTTGTTTCAAGATGTTGTACAACAACGTAACCATCTCTTGTCTGTTAATTTCTTTCTCCGGAGCAAATTTGTTGTTACCTACGCCATTGGTAACCCCCAATTTCTTAGCAGCAGCCAAGTATCCGGTATAGTACGTGTTGCCTGCATCAGAAAAGTTTTCGCTACTGGAGTCATCCGCCTTCATTTCAAAAGCTCTCATCACCATCGTCAGGAATTGGCCTCTAGTTAGATTACCGTTAGGATCGAATTTACCATCATCGAGACCGGTTGTAATTCCCCTTGCCGCGACAAAGTCTACAGCATCGCTATACCATACATTGTTCGCCACGTCTTTGAACCCTACTTTGTTGTAGCCGATCGCAAACTGTCCCATTTCATCTGTAGTAAAGGTGACCTTGTCGCTCGCTGAATCGTACTTACCATTCGTTACGACTTCCAACTTACTAGTTTCATCGATCGAGTAGATAATGAGCGAATTCTTGTTTTCATTATCGTTCGGTGTATATGGAATAGATACTGTGATCTTTCCATCAACGATTGTGATCCCCTTGTCTCCACTTGTTACGCTTAAGTCGATTGCAGGCTTGCTGCCAATTGCCTTCTTCGCTTCATCCGACAAAGTAGAGGTGTTGAGATTTGAAATCGAAATGACTACATTAGTACCTGCTTCTTTGATAATGGACTCCAGTGCGTCTTGATCAAGACGAATAGTGGTATTTGAGGTAGATATCTGCAATCCTTCTACACCATTCTGCGATGCCAAGCTTAATGCAACTGTTGGAATCGATATGCTAATTGATTGCGTTCCATTAGATGCATTTACTTTGAATTCAATGATTTTCTTCTTACCGCCCTGTGAGTTCAGCTCCTGAACTGCCTTCGCAACTTGCTCTAAGGTAACTGATGCTATTGCCCCACTAGAAGCGTCAGACTTGGCATCAATCGTAGTAACCGCTGTAATGTTGTTGCCTTTGTTAATGACAACGATCGTGTCTTCATTGGTTCCGGAGTCACCAGTACCACCGTTTCCACCACTGCCACCCGTGTTGCCAGTACCGCCGTTTCCACCACTGCCACCCGTGTTGCCAGTACCGCCGTTTCCACTTGATGTTGCATTTACAGTTACCGTACACTCAGTATACAAGCTGCTATCCGCAGCGCTAGTCGCTCGGACTACCGCTGTTCCTGCAGACTTCGCAGTAACCAGTCCTGCAGCGGATACAGATGCGATGTCACTGCCGCTTACTACAGTCCAGACGACATTTTTGTTTGTAGCATTGTCAAGCGTTACTGTTAAAGTCAACTGCTCCGTTCCGCCAACTGTAAGTGTTGTACTGGATTTTGAGATCGTGACGCTTTGAACAGGTGCAGCCAATGCTGTCGGTGTTCCGGAAATGCTGACCCCCCTTGAAGCATTGCCAGTTGCGTCAACAGCTTTAATCGTAAGCGTATACTCCGTCCCATTCCTAAGTCCTGCAAAGACTGTAGAACCTACTCCTTTTGCGAGCGTTTGCGTAGTTACGTCAGTTCCGCTAATGACAACATGTTCAAAGTCTGCATCCGCTGGATCTGTCCACGTTAGGGTCAGCTGCCCATCACCCGCAAAAACAGATGTTTCTGTCACTTCTCCTGGCGCAGCCGTGTCTGTAATCAACTTGAAATTAGCTGTGATAACGACATCAGACTTCGGCGTAATGAACGTTGTAGAGTCACTTGTTGCATTGGCAAACGTACCGCCTGCACTCGACGTCCAACTATCGAACACATATCCGTTACTAGAGACTGCAACAAGCGCAATCGTTGATCCATCGACATATTTGCCACTCGTACCTGTTTGAACCATGCCTCCAACACTTGACTGAATGGATACATTGTAGGTCACGCTGTTGGATGAACCATCTAGACGAACTGATCCTTCAAGCGTACCATTCGGTTTATTCAGATAAACAACGTAATTCGATAAAGTAGACAATGTACCAGTTGTGATATTAGCTGCAATATTGCCGTTAACATCTGCTGTTGCTTGCCCCATGGCTTTTATGTTGGAATTAACAGTATCAACAATCCTTAAGGTATAGTTGGTTCCGCTCGTATAGCTCGATCCAGCAACGGTTATTACACCGTCTTTGTAGTTTGCAGTTAAAACAGATGCTGCTGCAAAAGATAAGCCCGTTACAGAAAAACAAGTTATTAACAAGAAAATCAATGTTAATGTCAATGCTCTCTTCTTCATATTTTCACTCCTTAAGCATTACATCATCAGCGCTGTTCAAGCGGGAGCGGACATCGCAATCTCTCCAATGTCCACTTCTCCACTTCAACTAGCGATGATCCTGTTTGAATGCCCTACAGTAACTCTTAATAGTCAATCGTCTGAAGTGGTTTAATTTCCTTAACAGCACCATTGATCGTTGCCCATACCGACAATGTAGGGGATGGATTGAATACTGTCGATTTCGTAACTTTCAACGCCCTTACTGCGTTCACGTAGTCTGTAATTTGAATATTGGTTGCGTACCAAATATCCGGTTTATTGCTCATCTTGCTCAAGAAGTCCTCCATGATTGTCCAAGAAATCTTATACGTTGCCGGGTTATCCAGCTCCCAGCTGTGGCCCCATACGGAATAAAGATTCATCTTTCCGTTACTACCAAGGTTTAGGAAATCGTCGCCCAATTTGTTTAGGTTAGACGTGTCAATGTCACGTACCGTATCTGTCCATTGGAGGAAATCGTCTGGAAGATCAAAGTTTAATGAAGATGAAGCCGTACGAGCATACCGGATAGTAGTTGAACTCGCAATTGCACTCTTAACGCTGCTGTTTGTACCACCATTCGGTAAGGCAAGACCGTAAATTGGATAGCCTGACAGCGCGCTAATCGCAGTTTGGTCGTCCTTAATCGACTTAACTGCATCAGCAGTCGATAATGTGACCAGGTTAATATGATTGACTGTATGAGCTGCTAACTCATGCCCTGCATACAAAGTCGAAACCTCTGAAGATGTAACGTAAGTGCTAGCCGTATCCAAGAATCCTGAGTTCAGATGGAACGTAGCTTTCATGTTGTATTTGTTAAACAACGCGACCATTCTTCTGTCCTGCACCATTCCATCGTCATAGCTGAACGTCAATGCTTTGTGAAGTCCGTATGGATATCTATCCAGTACAACACCTGTAACAGCTGATGCAAATACCGTTACTCCCATATCAGCTGCTGTAAGATTCGGGATGCCGCTTACGAGCCATACCTTTATTTGTGTTCCATCTGTCTGGTACGAGATATCCGTAGAATCACTTGCGTCTACGACTGCAATCGATACTTTAGCTCTTGCTCCTGAACCTTCCGTGTACTGAACAACTAGGTATTTGCCTGTAAGATCTCCACCATCAACACTGATGGTACGTTTGTAACCTACGCCGCCACTAATCTGATTACCAATCGAGATATTCATATTCGGAATGCCCCCAACAGTAGTGCCAGTAGAGACGTTACCGTTCATATCTACGGTTTGAATCTTGATCGTGTAAGCTGTGGCGTTCGTGAGTCCCGTTAATGTTACGGATTGCACACCTTTCGCTACTGTTTGCGTAGTGACGCCAGCACCGCTAACTTTGACTTCTTTGAAGTCATCATCGGTTGGATCTACCCATGTAATCGAAAGTTTACCGTATGCCGCTGTTACGGCGGATGCCGTTACTTCTCCTGGCGCCTTATTATCATAAGGAGTTCCACTTACGGTAACCCCCATCGATTTGTTGCCATCAGCGTCTACAGTCTGAATGAGAACCGTGTATGCCGTTCCATTCATAAGACCTGTGATGGTCGCCGTTTCCACGCCAGCTTCAACATTCTGCGTTGTGACACCAGTTCCACTAATGACAACATGGTCAAAGTCTATGTCCGTTGGATCAGTCCAAGTAATCGTAAGCTTCTGATCGCCGCCTGCAGCCGCTGCAGTAGTCACCTCAGCTGTTGGCGTACCATCATGGGCCGGTGTACCGTTTACACTTACACCTGTCGATACATTGCCTGTCGCATCTACCGTTTTCAGTGTAATCGTATACGCCTGATCATTCGTAAGGCCTGTGATTTTGACTTGTTTTATACCTTTAGCTACATTCTTGGATGTGAATTCTGATCCACTGATGACCACATGGTCAAAGTCGATGTCTGCAGGATCTTCCCACGTAATTGTTATTGCTTGGTCCGAAGTTGTTACTTTCGTTCCCGTGACTTCAGCAGGTGCTGTCGTATCTGCTACTGTAATCGTGCTTGTTGCTGTCAGACCATTTGAAGTGGTTGCCGTAATTGTAGCTGTTCCTACGCCTACCGCTGTAACAAGTCCACTTGAGTTAACCGTTGCAACACTTGCTTTGTCACTTGTCCAAGAGACCGAAGCAGTTGCATTTAGAGGTGTAATGGCTGGTGTCAACTGCAAAGTGCTGTCTTTTTCAATTGTTGCAAATGATTTATCAAGACTGATCGCGGTTGCGGTTGCAACAAAAGCACCGTAAACATGAAAGTCATACAATTGAACCCAGCTTGTTGATGCTTGCGTGTTCGTAATTGTAACTTTCACATATCGTCCATATACGTTGGCAGGCATCGTATCTGTAGAGCTATTGCCGGATGTCAAGCTCGCCGTGTGATCAAACGCCATTGTGTAAGTTACATCATCATTGGATACCTCGATTTTATAGGCGATAGTATTCCACGACGAGATGAAGCTTGAATTGATCTTTGCCACTGCACCCAAATCTACTTTTAAACTGGAGTTCAGCGTGTGAGCCCCTACGTTCCAAAATGTTAAACTACTCGAGTCGTTTGCAGCCGAAGCCGGGAATCCTGCCCTCGACGCGCTAGCTGTTGAAGGTTTACCCACCGACAAGTTGTCGGAGACAGTTACTGTGTTCACGGCTTGCAGCGATCCGTCCGCTGTCTTAGCGGTAATCGTTGCGATGCCTTTTGCAATTGCAACCACAACTCCATTGCCGTCAACGATAGCTACAGAAGGATTGCTGGATGTCCACACCAAATTGCTGTTCGTCGCATAAGACGGGCTGTACGTTACAGCAATTTGACTTGCTGTACCTGCTACAAGATACATGGTCGAAGCCGTCATGCTTAATGATGTCATTGGAATATTCGGGTTCTTAATAAGCCCTGCTGTAACCGTAATCAAGTCGCTCGTATCTTTATCCAATTGGTACTGATGGGAAGGATCCCACTTGTTCGCTTGCGCCGCGGCGTAGTCCGACTGCGCTGTTGCAAGGGCCGCCTTGTACACCGTTAAGCTGGCGCTTAAGTAGTAATCATCCGGCTGCGTCTTCGATGCCATCGCGCTGTTGATTGCATTCTTCAGGTTCAACGTGTTAGCAACAGCCGGTCCTGTGCCTTCAATTGTTACATGCTCTGTAGATAATGCCGTACTGTAGTTATCAATTGAAAGGGTTATGTCGGCTGTTCCAGCGCTTAAAACTGTCACCAAGCCGTCTGAGTCAACTGCAGCAACAGCAGGATCACTGGAACTCCAAGTGATAGAACGCATATCTGCAGAACCTGGGTTAATCGCTGGCTTTAATTGAATTGACTCACCTGTAGGTACGGTAAGGGTTGTGCCAGAAACATCAGTTGATCCTTTATTGATGCCGAGTCCTTCAATCGGAATGACGCCTGTGTGAATATTCACGGTGCTAGCTGCTTTAATTGCAGGGTTGGCAATCGATGCAGCCGTGATTGTAGTAACACCTGCTCCAACTGCCGTTACAAGGCCGTTACTCGACACAGTTGCGACACTTGGATCACTAGAGGTCCATGTGACGGACTGACTCACACCTTTAACGTTAGGCACAACAACTGCAGTCAGTTGCGTCGTCGTTCCTGCAAGCGGAGCAATTGATGTCTTGTCAATCGAGATGGAACTTGCAACAGGGGATTCACCGTAGACGTTGAAATTATCGATCCACGTCGTCCAACCAGTTACAGCGCCAGCAAATTGAATTTTGGCAACATTGTTCTGATATGCCGTATTTGGCTCGAACGGAATATTCGTTTTTGTAGCTTTAATTGCTGAATTGCTCTTATTAATAATTGTGAAATCGATCGTTCTTGATGCCAGATTAATCGTTGCCATCAGCTTGTAGACAGTATTATTAGTATTGAAGCCGGATCCGACATTAGCCGCGGCCGGACTTGCAATAACAACATTCTCTACCACTCCGCCAACCGCATACGTCATCTCTGTTGCCGATTTGTATTGCAGCGTAAGGTAGCGGTTACCGGCACTATCATCGATGCTAAGCTGACCTGCACCATTTGCAGCTGATGGAGAGCCGACATTCCAATCGAAGCTAAGTGTAACCTTGTTGTTAACTACAGGGCTTGTGAATACCTTCTGCGTACTCGCTCCTGCTGCAGCACCCGCAACTTGGAATACATTGCCGGCACTTACGTTAGTAACTGCACTAACGAAAGTACCCGTTGCACCAGTGGAACTCGACATACCTGCTACTACAGACCAGTTGTCTGTTGTTGTCGTAGACCGGTTTTCGAAGCTCTCACTGTATATAGGCACGAATACTGTGCTGGAAGCCGTATATCCGCCATCCTTGGTCGTTGCTGTAATAACTGCTGAACCTGATTTCAGGGCAGTTACAACGCCATACTGATTCACCGTAGCTATGGACGGATTACTTGACATCCACGTTACATCCGTATTCGTTGCATCAGTTGGTGTCACGTTTGCCGCTAATTGATAGGTTGGAGCTGTCAGACTCTTATTCGTTTCAGAGAAGTAATCGGATGTAAAGTAGTAGTATTCCGTATTCATGCTTACGCCTGAAGCAGCAATCGCCGTCGATTGAACAGTCACAGGAATTGACTTGCTGTAAGTGCCGTTTCTCGTGTCATGTGCAGTTGCGACAAGTGTTGTAGTTCCTACTTTGATGCCTGTAACATTACCGTTGCTATCAACCGTCGCAACCGTTGGGTCTGTTGTGCTCCATTCTACAGTCTTGTCATTCGCATTGGATGGCGTAATAATTGCATTTACCTGCTTCAAAGAATTGACCATGAGGCTCAGCGACGACTTACTCAGGTCAAGTCCAGTTACCATGACTGGGACTACTGTAGCCGTGAAAATCGCCTTCAGTGCCGCGTTGTCATCCGATGTTGCCGTAATGATCGCTGTACCTTCTTTAAGCGTTTTCACAAGTCCAGTGGAATCAACAGATGCTACTGTTGGATCCGATGAGGACCATTTCACCGTATTGAACGTCGCATTGGCAGGAGTTACCGTAGCAACCAATTGCTTCGTATCGCCTAGGCTCATTGTTGCAGTCGTTGCATTCAGCGTGATGTTGGCGACAGCCGTTTTGTTTGCAGTCAATGTGAAGGTTTGTAAAGCTGTACCGTCAGCCGATGTTGCTGTAATCGTTGTTGTACCGTCCTTCTTCACATTAAGTTGGACGCCTGTCGTTACATCTGTTTGCTGGTACAATGTACCAGGATAAGACGACTGCCACGTTTCGCCAAGGAACGATGCAACTTGTGGATTACTGGAAGTAAATTTAACCGTTTTGTTGGTCGTGCCCGCAGGAAGTGTAACTGCAATCTTCACTTTGTCATTGACCATTGCACTAAACGATCCGGAGACTGTGTTACCATTCACCTTCATTACCATATTACCTGCTCCAACTGTAACTGCAGCTGTAACCGTAACTGTCGATTGAGCAGTTAGATCGCCGTCCTCTGTAGTAGCTGTGATGATCGCAGTGCCTGGCGATACCGCCGTCACATTACCAGACTTATCGACGGTTGCTACAGAGGAATTGTTGGAGGTCCAGTTAATCGTCCAATCTGTCACACTATTAACTGGAGCAATCGTCGGGAGAAGTTTCTTCGTGCTGCCTTCAACCATGCTCAGTGTGCTGTTGCTCAAAGTAATGCCTGTCGGACTAGTCTTGGTTACAGTATAAGTGCCATACGTACCAAGACCGGTTTGAACAGAAGCCGCTTTGTTTTTCACATCGCCTCTGATCAGGTGGGCATACATGCTGTCCATCATATCGCCCATTTTACCGTTTGCAGTGCTACCCATTTCTTTAATAGATGGATCGCCGTTGTTGAACATGATCCGTCTGTCGATTGAGTTACCGCCGCCGGTAGCTGATGCTGCACCTTCAACTGTAATCCAGTCAGATTCCCAATAGAAGAAGCCTCTCATTGTTGCATGCGGGTTAGGTACATCCAGATAAGCCTGCATGTAGTCAAGTAGATAGTTATATTGGCCATTCGGCGTATTCGCCCAGTATGCTGTCTGACCAATGGAACCACTCTCATCCAACCAGTCTGGATTGTACCTCGTGAATGCATAGCCAGTCTCTGGGTTCAAATAATCCTTATCCGGGTAAAGAGACGTATTGTTAAGCAACATACCAATAATCGACCCCGTTGGACGACCGCCATACAAGGAGTAAGCTTGTCCGTCGAATTTTACATTGGTTGAACTCAAGTAACCAAATATGGTGTTGGAGTTTGCAATATCATAGCCATTATTGGAATGGATAAAGCCCTTGATGCCTGGCGCTGCAGCATGTGCCGCATCATATGCAGCGTTGATTAACGCCTTGAATCCAGCACCTTTGTAGCTTTTCCCCGTATTCCAGACAATACCGCCGTCTTCCTCGTTACCCATCTTCAAGCCCATTGGAGGTGTGCCCTGATCCATCAAGCCTTTGATGAAATCGTATACATAGTTGTACATTGTAGTCGTCATTTCATCTAACGTCTGATCGACCAAATTACCAGAAGCATCCTTGTACATCCATTCCAATGGAGTTGGAGCTGTACCTGCACTCATCCAGCCATCGCTGAACATGAAGTTAGGGAAATAATCCATATTTAGATCTTTAGCCCGCTGTGCCAGTTGGTAGGAGTGAATTTTGTCATAATACCCAGCTTGCATTGTGTAAGGCGGGAAATTTCCATTGGCATCCGTAAAATACGTCGAGTACATCGGCTGCTTTGGACTACTTTGGTCATAGATTTGATTGCCGGAATGGACCATAATCATGCCCGTAATCGCATTGACACCATGGTTGGAAAGAATCGCCAAGCAATCTTGTTGTACGCCGTTGGCAAAATATTTGCCGCCTACATCTTCAATGAGAGGCAGGAAGGAAACGTCGGCACCTTTAACGATGCTGTTGTCGATCTCGAATACGTCAAAGTTGTCGACATACGCTTTGTCAGTACCATTGCTTGTCCACTGATCTTGCTTGTTGCCGTTCTCATGATTGGCAACTTCTCCGTAGACCTTGACGCTGTTCTGGTAATTGACATCATTTATCGTATTCGCATACAGCGTCACTTGGTTGTCGGACGGCCCTGTCTTGAAGGCAATAGTTAGAAGTGCGTAACCTGCTATACCTGCAGGTGCTTGTCTGAGAACAGTACCACTCAAGTTTTTGACACCAAGGTTGATTCTGTCTCCGTAGGAAACAACATCGACCAACTCACCGGTTTTACCCAGATGATTGCTTTGATATGTCGTTTTCCACGTATCCTGTTTGTCAACTTTAGCTCGGACCGTCGCAATATACGAAGTGTTCGGCTTGACATTGATTACTTGGCTAAGCTGGGAATCTGCGCTAAGAACAGCTGCAGTTGTGCCCGTATCCGAATCTGTCGTTGTACTGACTGATCCTTTGTCCACATTCCAGCCTGTCAGTGAACCGCCGTTTGTTTCGAAATTCCAGTTGACAGTCGGGTTGCTATCATCACTGTCGAGCGTCAGCTGTACATCATCAACCGCAAGGTTCGTACCATTGCCAGATCCAATCGATACGTTCACCTGACCGTTATAGACCAATACGTTCCTGATGGCAATCTGCGTCCACGACGTATTGTTGATGAATGCATCAACTGTAGATTTTCCATCTGGTCCACCGGTTTGAGTTGCTGTCATAAAAGCAGTGTTACTGCTGGTGCCACCTTTTACCCAAGCCGACAATGTATAGCTTCCTTGAGGGATATCTGTCAACGTTTGAGATATCGTAGAATTCGCTGCCGATAACTTAACCGAATATGTACCGCCGTGTTTATCCGAATTCTGGGCAGCTACAGTTCCGGTCGTCGTCCAACCTGATGGGTTTCCTTCTTCAAAGTCTGCATTAATCAATGTTGCTGATGACAGGGCCGCGTATGCGCTTTCATTTATGGGATAAGTTGTAATCCCTGTCGCAACAGTTGCCAGCATTGTGGTAATTAGAACTTTGGAAATAACTCTTCTGAAAGTTCTTTTCAAGCGAATAACCTCCTCTTTCTTAGCATCTTGATTAATCATTCGCAGTGTCATATTGATGAATTCTTATTGTTCATACATCCCCTCCACTTCAAAGTACAAACGAATTACTACCACAGCAGATAGCAACAAAGTTTATTCCGATTCCGGTACTAATAAAAACAAGCATCGCGACTGTAATAGTTCGCAAATGCTATGCTCAAAAAACTTCAATCGTATTTCCTCCCCTTATGTAATATGTGCGACTCAAGATCACACCCTTGAGAATACTCAGTTTTGCATGGATAGAACTCAGAGTAGATGAATCTTGCAAACTGCCCAAGTCTGTATTGAACCAAGTGTCGCAGCAAGTACAGGAGAAACACGTGGAAGCGGAATTATATTGAAAATGATCGTGAACGGTGTTACTAGGCGATAAGGTCTGCAAAATAAAAAATGGCAGGTGCCACCTATCTATATGTTATTTCAAAAAGCGTTGTTCGAAGAATATGATATTCCTATTATTTTAAGTAATATTCAACGTTCCTCTCTTTTCACTACATCCACTTGTATACCAAAAACACACGTTACAAAAAGGGTTTAAGCGATAATTTAACTATTATCCCTAGAAAGATAACACCGCTTTCAATTCGCATATCCATAATAATTTTTTTTCTATTTGAATTGAATATCATCATTTCAGATTTGTTACCCTTATTTTAGTCATTGTTCATCCCGGCGTTTTTCTCAAAAAATAATGACGTCGTCTAGAGTTACAAAATTGGATCTCCGATCCATAAATCCCCTTTGTCATAACTATGTTGCAGAAAAAGACACCTCCAACGTTACTCCTCACTTCTATTAATTTAGAAGAGTTCATTGAAGGTGTTTTTATTGTTTGGAATGGGATTGACCGCTATAGGCCAATCGAAGATGTCTTTGAATCAAGCCCTTACATTCAAAGTGAGCACCAACATTAGGGTCCTCCTATTTCAATTTCTCCATATCCATTGAGGTCATAAACTTTTTTTCGTGCCACAATGTCCCCCTTTGCGTTATGTGCTTCAATTTCAAAAGGGGTTGTAACGGACTCTGGAAGAAAAGCGAACCAGATCATCTTATTCTCATTATTGGAACCTTTCAGTTGAGCGGAAAATACACCAGGATTTTGACCGTTTGTAATGATCATTATTTTACTAATCGAAGGGTTGAAAAGTTCCCCGTAAACCATAGGGAAAGGAGTATAGATTCCATTAATCTTCGGCATAACCGCATAATCTAAACCAATGGTTGCAGATAAATTCGCAATTCCAAATCCACCACCCCAGACCCATTTCCAGCCAAACCATGTTTTTCGTACGAACTCGATTTGGAGGTCAGTACCTTCCTTCTGATAAAAACGTTTGATGAATATTAGTTCTCCGTCTTTTACAACCTCCTTATAAACAATCTGCATAGTTGGAAAGTGGCGAAACTTTTGAACAGCATCCACTGGTGTTTTTCCAAGTGGTATTCGAATTGTGGACTTTAATCCTGTTATATGTGACCTTCTTTGGTCCGAGAATCCACCAGGCAGATCATTTGCAAGTGTGTAGGCGGTTATTAGAACGAAGCAGGCTAACATTACACTGAGACCGATCAAACAAAGTCGTTTGCGATTGTGATGTTTTAGAACATCCGTCTCAAATTTCATTGCAGCAAAATCCCATCGTAATGATTACCTCCTAAAAAAACGATAATAACATAGCAGTAAATCGTGTAGCAGCGTTCTTATTATGAAGCTTTAGAGGATGTAATTGCTGTACGTTATGGTTACTCTGCCTTCTTTTGAAAGCTAGCCTCTCGTTAGCTAAAAGAAAAAAGGCAGCCTATTCAATTTACGGTCGACTGCCTTCGTCTAATTATCTTCTTGTGCGCATTAGCCCATCTCTGTTTATGCGATCATTAAATTCATTAATTGCATCGAGAAACATTGCCCAATTGAAACTCGGCCAATATTTAATCAGGTAAGGCTTATTCACAATCAAACGCTCGAACCCATACCGACATTTCTCCTACCCCTCGATTTCCCCACAAGTAGTAAGGCACGGCATTCACTAACACAGACTGAGAATCATTTCTCTGGGCAACGGCGCGGTATGGGATATCCTCTCGCCATGATAATTGCTGATCCTTACGCCCAAATGCTTTAACGACGATGGGGTTCCCTGGCAGTGTAGAGTCTACAGATACCTCGAGGTTTGATTTCCGATTGATCGAAATAGAAGAGATAACACTGCAATTATCCGTTTCCTCCAGACAATATACCAATGGTCCTCGTACTATTGCCACTTTTCCTGCGTTGGCCCTTATCTTCGGATGAGATTCAACCAACTTCGCCTCGATGTTCATTTCCCATTCCAAGATATCCCCTTTCGCCCACTGCCTAACCACCACTGCATATCCGCCTTGGATATCAAATCCCACTGCGACACCATTGATTTTCAATACGGGGTCACCTGAGCACCAAGATGGAATACGCAAGAACAAGGAGAAGTCTACTTCTGGGACTAGCGTGAATTCAAACCTCGTATAACCTTCCCATGGAAGACGAGATTCCTGTTTTAATTGGACTATGCCTGCTGCAAGCTTATGTTCTGCTTCACTACCGATAAACAAATGGGTATAAATCTTGTTTTCCTCAGGATATACCGTATAGATATAGTCGTTTAAGGAGCTGAGCAGTCGAGAGACATTAGGAGGGCAGCAAGAGCAGCCGAACCATTTCTGCCGTGCAGCCTTCACATGCCGTCGTCCAGGATTCTTCTCAGAGGCCTCAGGCCATACTTCCAATGGATTAACGTAAAAATAATGCATACCGTCCTGCGACATGCTGCTGATTACATTGTTATATAGTGCCCGTTCCAGAATATCGGCATAGCCGCTTGATCTCTCCATCTCCAACATTCGATTAGCAAAGAAGATGAGACCAATTGAAGCGCAGGTTTCTGAATACACCGTATCATTAGGTAGGTCGTAATCAAATGTAAACGCCTCACCATGAGGGCTAGATCCAATCCCCCCTGTAATATACATCTGCTTATTTACAATGTTCTCCCACAATCTACAACAGGCTTCACGAAGTTCTCGATCTCCTGTTAAGTTAGCGAGATCAGCCATTGCTGTATACATATATACAGCCCTGACGGCATGACCGACAGCCACTTCCTGTTCTCGGACAGGTTTATGTGCTTGATGATAGTCTAGTTGATTGCTGGTCATGAACGGGGCTGGCTGATCATGCCATACACTGTTCCCGCCTCTTCTCTTACTTTCCTCAAGTAAGTAATTCGGTATTGTACCACGCTCATCAATGAAGAACTTCGCCAGCATTAGATAACGAGTTTCATTTGTTAATTTATAAAGCTTTACGAGTGCCAGTTCAATTTCCTGATGGCCGTCATAGCCTCTTATTTTGCCCTCTTCAATTCCGAAAACATCATCGATGTGATCGGCTAATTTGCAGGCAACATCAAGCAGTTGTCTTTTACCTGTCCCTTCATAGTAAGCAACAGCAGCTTCAATTAGATGCCCTGCACAATATAGCTCATGTGCCTCTTGAAGGTTCGTCCATTGTTTGCCGGGACGCTTAATTGTGTAATAGGTATTTATATAACCATTCGAGTGCTGCGCCTTGGCGATTAATTCAATCGCTTTGTCTGCAATTTTCTCCAAGTGGGGATCAGGGTAATTGCGCAGAGAGTGGCCCACAGCTTCAAGCCACTTCGTCACATCACTATCTTGAAAAACCATCCCTTCAAATTCCCCTTGTTTAAGACCAGCTGAAACTAGAAAATTGTGAATAGCGTAGCTAGGTTCCGCGTCGGGTATTCGATCATTGAGTGCTTCCCATTGATAAGGAATGACCGTATTTCTTATCAATTGCATATAGGGACTCCAGAAAGGATCTTGAACCTCTACAATCCCATAACTCAGATTCTTGTTAGTGAAAGTGTTCTGCATGTGACGTTCCCTCCAGGTCAGAGATTTAATTATCTAAAGCCCACATAAACCAAGGCATGCTACTGTATCAGTCAATTAATAGCTTATAAAAGTACTGTACGCCCCGGCATCACTTCATGAGCTTGATCATCTACACTTATCCAAATTGATAATGAGCTCTCGTTGTATACCATTGAACAATCCGTTGAATACTTCAACCGTCTCTGAGCCTTCAAGTAATCCACGACCTGAATGTTCGTCGCATACCATATTTCACTGCGGTTACCTATCTGCTTGCTGAATTCTTCAATGAGCTCCCAATTGTTATCTACAGCAAACTCGTAGCTATGTCCCCACACGAAGATTAAAGATAAAGGTCCGCCCACTTTCTGAATATAAGCTTGTGTTAAATCCATTAGCTTAGGGTTGATATGGTGGCAAGTTGGATGCCATTTGTAGTAATTATCAGGGAGGGTGAATTGTTCATGCTGATTGACGGTTCTTGCGTATTCGATACCGCAGAATTTCACAACCTCTATGACATCATCATTGTAAGTGCCGAAGGGATACGCCATGCCTCTTACCAAATAACCAAACTGCTCCTCATGGCGCTTTTTATCCTCTATAATTTCCTTGAGAACAAGTTCATGCGGAATATCTACAAGACTAGGATGGGTTAAAGTATGTACGGCAACTTCATGCCCATCGTATAGCTCCTCCAAACCAAAAGCATTCATGCGCCTAATGGTTACTCCTTTATCATTCCAAATACTGCTCTCACTTTGAATTCCGGAATTAATATTAAAAGTCGCCTTAAGATTATACTTATTAAATATTTCTACCAAACTTCTGTCCTGCTCGACACCATCGTCATAACTTAGAGTTAATGCCTTCAGCCTGCCGCCAGGCCACAGATTCGTAATCCTCTTCATTAGACGAAACCCCTCTAATTTTCCGATATGCAACGAATCTGGGATAAGCCCAGATCCATCAGCTCCAATTTGTAGAAATGTTATTCTATATTGCCTTAAAGTACATCATCTTGCTTTGGAAATCGCCTATCATCACAGGGATCTGAATGCCGGCATTCATCAAACGATCTCCGCCATAGATTTCGTCTGTTCCTTCCAGCCGATAATCCTTGCTTGGATCAAGACTCTTCAAACGAAGGCGCGTAACCACTGGATTCGGTTCTGCCAACACGCGGAAATATCCAACAAGAGCAGTAATACGATCCTCGGAGATAAACATCCAAGCGGTCTCGTTTCCATCGAATGGACTCAACAAACGATAGAAGTCCGCGAATTGGACAAGTGATCGAACCTCTTTGCAGAAAGCGACCTGTTGCTTAATGGTTGATTTTTCATCATCGCCTACCGTCGATAGATCAAGCTCGTACCCAAAGTTGCCGGATAGTGCAACGTCCCCTCTCATCTCTAGTGAGGTTACACGACCAACCTGATGATTCGGCGAGGCCGACACGTGCGATCCCATTGTGCTTGCTGGATACACAATACTCGTGCCATATTGAATTTTCAGCCGTTCTACCGCATCCGTATTGTCGCTGGTCCAAGTTTGCGGCATGTAGAAAAGCATGCCTGGGTCAAACCGACCGCCACCGCCAGAGCAGCTCTCGAAAAGGATATGTGGGAAACGTGAAGTGATCGCATCCATTACCTCGTATAAACCTAGAATATAACGGTGCGCGGTTTCCTGCTGACGTTCTGGCGGCAGCAAGGCAGAGCCAACCTCCGTCATGTTACGATTCATATCCCATTTGACATATCGGATATTTGCGCTCGAAAGCAAATCACTAATCGTCTGAATGATGTAGCTGCGAACATCCGCTCTTGAGTAGTCGAGAATGAGCTGGTTGCGGCTCTCCGTTCTGCGTCGGTCCGGAACATGAAGACACCAATCCGGATGAGAACGATACAACTCGCTGTCGACAGACACCATCTCCGGCTCAAACCAGAGTCCGAATTGCATACCGAGGTTATTCACGCGATCAGCCAGATCGGTTAGACCGTTAGGGAGCTTATCTTGGTTAACGAACCAATCACCAAGCGAGGAATCGTCATGATTCCGCTTGCCAAACCAGCCATCGTCCAGCACGAATAACTCGAGCCCCAGCTCTTGCCCTGCTTTTGCGATACGTTCAATTTTGTCAGGCGTGAAATCGAAATACGTAGCCTCCCAGTTGTTGATGAGAATCGGACGAGGTTCGTCTCGATATTTGCCGCGAACGAGTCTTGTCCGGTATAGCTTATGATACGTACGAGACATGCCACCTAACCCGCTATCTGAGAATACAAGAACAGCTTCAGGCGCTTGGAATGACTCGCCCGGCTCAAGATGCCAATTAAATCCAACAGGATGAAGACCAATTTGAGCACGAGATGTTCGGTATTGATCAACATCAACTTGTGCGATGAAGTTGCCGCTGTATACTAGACTCATGCCATAAACTTCGCCGGTTTCCTCCGTCGCATCTTTCGAGAGCAGCGCAAGGAACGGATTCTGCATATGACTACTCGCCCCTCGACGACTCTCAACGCTGACCTTGCCATAATCCAGAGGACGCTTAACGATATGGCGCTCTCTCACCCAAGCTCCAGACAATTGAAGGAAGTCGAATTGATCATGCGGGAAGTCTACAGAAGCGCTAAACGCGCGCAATAGGCGTATTGGCTCGCTGCCCTCATTGTAGAATCGAACAGAACGTGTAATGACATTGTGATCTACAAATACGGTATAAGAAAGCTCTGCCTTAAGTCCTATCAGTGCATCCTTTAGTGTTAACACAAGCGTAACTGCCTCATCGTCAGACTCCGTATATACTGAGGGCAGGCCGGCTAGTGTTGGCTTACCTGACTTAATGGTATACCCCTCATAATGCAGTTCTGAGATACAAGTTCCATTCGGAAGCTGAATCTGAAAGGCTGGCTCTCGGAAATCACCCGTGCCATACCCTGGGTATTCTTGAGGCAATACATCGAGTGTAAAAACCTCCTGTCTTTCGATCAATGGGCTAAATACGCGATATGGATGCCCCAGCATATCCGTGAGATCGGCGTTGCGAATTTTTGCACCCCAATATAATTGGGTCGGATAGGTGTCTTTGGCAATATGAATAATGTAGCTTGTATCCTTTGCTTGTAGATGAAACAGCTTTTGCTCAGGAGTATATTTTATAGTCATGATCATTTTCTCCTTACCAAAGTTACTATTCGGATAAACCCCAGGCGTCCACTAGCGAGTTAAACTCAGCTCTTGTAATATTTAGAATGGACCCATGCCGTTTCAATGTTTGGCCCAGATCATATTCGTCTTCATTCAATATTCTGAACTGGCCGCTGGACAAGTCCTCTGTAAGTAATGGCAAATAACCTTTCTTCGCTGCGTATTGATCAACCAAGAGACACCATTCGTCCCGATCATTGAACTTAAAAATCGCTGGCCCTTCCATTCCGAACAGATTGCCGAGGATTGGAGAATGTATTGGATCAAATGACGATTTCTCTAGCGAATTGCTCGACTCAATCGTAATGCACTTCGTCGTCTCATCCTTTGAGTAACGATAATAAGTGTTGCCTTCTTTAATAAATGTTGTGTCAATGACATGATTGTCCCGCTCAATATACTTCTCTGGCTTAGTGAAGGTAATAAAATCTTTTGTTCTCGAGCTATAAATTACTTGCTTTGGTTCATTACCTTCCTCCTCCACCATAGATGCCCAGAACAACAAGTGTTCTGCTGTCTCTTCATCAAAGATGGTTTCAGGAGCCCATACACAGCCGGCATCAGGCAGATCGATCAGAACACTTTTCTCATGGGACCAATTCACGAGATCATCCGATTCCCACATAATAATGGAACGGCTGCCTTCGTATTGAGCGGCTCCCCAGCCCTTCTGGCTAGCGATCCGCAAATCAGTCGCAATAATATAGAACTTATTATTTATTGGAGACCGTAGGATGAATGGGTCACGAACCCCTTCTTCACCGATTGAGGAGATCAGTACAGGTTGTCTGTTGTTTAGATCCCTCCAGTGCAAGCCATCTTCGCTCAATGAAAAATAGACCTGTTCCCCGCCCTCGTCCTCAACTGTAAAGTAACAAAAAAGATAAGCCTCATAGTTTTGACCCTTCAAATTACCGAATGACATATGCTTGTATCCTCCATTATTGGCTTGTGACTATATTATCTGCTTGAACGAAAGTATGTTCAATTTACTGATGGTAAGTCCGATTGATTTTCCTTGAAACTATAGGATTTTCCTTAGAAAATGCAACATAAATCTCGAATAAGGCAAAGGACGGATGATTATCCTTCTTTGCCTTATTCAATCCAACTCCTAATTTATGCAAGTACTGCACAAACAACTTTAATGCTGCTTGTTAATACGTGATTGTCTGCAGAGGACCAATTTGTCTTACCGCCCCATCGATGGTCACCCATACTTTAATAGAAGAAGAAGGGTTATATATGGTTGTGCCTGTGTATGTCAGAGCTCGCACAGCGTTGACATAATCGTAGATTTGTAAGTTTGTTGCATACCATATATCTGACTTATTGCTCATCATGCTGAAAAAACTCGTCAGCCTATCCCATGAAATGTAATACGTAGCCGGACTTGATAACTCGAAGCTGTGCCCCCACACTGAGAATAGATTCATCTTACCGTTGTCGCCAAGGTTGAGGAAATTTTGCCCGTACGTGTTCAGATTTTTATCAATCTGTCGTACGGTAAATGACCATAACATGAAGTCACTAGGAAGGTCGAAGCTATACGTAGAGTTAACGGTACGAGCGTAGCGCAGTCCGGAGGAGCGAACCACGCTAAGCACTCTGCTGTTGTACCCACCATTCGGATAGGCAAAACCATAGATTGGATACCCAGTGAGGGCTTGCAGCGCAGTGCGGTCATTTTGAATCTTAGCACTAATGGAAGCACTGTCCGTGAGGGTTGCCAAATTCGTATGATCGACCGTATGGGAAGCGACTTCCTGACCTGCGTATAACGGCGCTACCTCTGCCGAGGTGATAAACGCGCTCGTCGTCCCGAGCAATCCAGAGTTCAGGTGGAAAGTGCCCTTCATATTGTATTGACTGAAAAGCGGCAGCAATTGGCGATCTTCTGTTCTCCCATCGTCATAGCTGAAGGTTAGCGCTTTGTGTAATCCATTTGGGTATGTGTTTAATAGAATTCTTGTGCCTGTCACTTTCACGTCATCATAATAGGTAGCTTGATAATAGGAGAACACACCAGCTCTACCTTTGGTGAAAGTACTATCCGTTGCAGTTAGCAGCAGCACGCCATCAATATAACCTCGCAATGTTGTTCCACTCATCTCAAGTTTGAAGGTATGATACGTGTTAAGTGAAGGATACGTATAGTTTGCCGTTGCTAGCGTAGTAGGAGCACCGCCTTGCCATTTGATTATGCTTACTGCTTTGGTACTGTTATCGTAAGAAAATTTGTAGTAATTCTTCACATCCGATAGCCTGCCTACAACACCGACGATAGAAGCTGCATTATTCCATACGCCAGACTTTAACTTGATATTGGTTTCAACCGTGTACGAGTTCCAATTCGAATCACCGAAAGCAGAAGCTAAGTAGTGCGGATCCGATATACTGTAGTAAGCATTATTGGTTCCTGACCCATCATCCGCCACTGACCATTTGCCACCGCCTGCTATAATGGTCCATCCATTGGCATCTCCGTCGGTAAAGTTGTCGCTTCCTACTACAGGTGATTCCGCAGACACTGAATTAATACCCCATAATGAAAGTGCATATCCTAATACCAAGCAGAAGACAGCCTTAATTAAGTGTTTCCTCAATAGAAATAACATCATTGATTACCTCCTTAAGTAAGCAAAATAAAAAGCCAACCTCCATGATAGGGTGCCAGTCTGCCAGTCAAACGATATAAATATGTACTGGCTTCCCTTTTCTTGCACCCCCCTTTTGCAAGCGGTTACAAAACGAACAACACTATAAGTATATTTAAGTGCTATACAAACCTAAATATCATACTTTTAGAATTGATACCTTTATTTCAGGAATGGACTCAGATCCTAGGCTGCTCTAAGATATACCTAGAGATATAAACATCGTGAGATAATTGTTGGAAGGGTTTTAGAAAATAATTAAACAACGGCGAACCAAGACTTGAAATACAAAGTCTTAGACTGCCGCTGTCTTTGTTCAACTAACGTTCCCAGTCGTATATGAGGTCAGCCAGTTTTTACTGGTTGAGACGATGAGTTCTTGCATAACAAGCGATGTTGTGGAACTATGAGGAGGTGTACGGAGGGGTTCCGGCAAATTATCAAAAGGGAGAGTGCTTTATGATCCAGTCATCGGCCTACGGCCAAAAGCTCCATTTTTTACACATCAATCAATCATTCTTCTGATGCACCAGCTTGACATCAGCATAGGTGTAATTGATGGCAAGATGTTCCGCTACTTCATGTCCATGCCGCTGATGGAATACCGGACGAAGGAACTCGACTTCCCGTTCGAGGCCATCTATTACAATTAAATTATCACTACGTGAATGAGGCACAATAGCATGAATAGACGCTTCTCTTGTACGTTTCGAGATTCCGAGCTCCTTCGCACTCTCCCGTCGAGTCCGTACTCCTCCGCCAGACGATTTCTTCCCAGCCGTCCAAAAATAAAAACCAGGGAGTAGCTGCTGATCTCCATGTACTTTTGTTTAATTCCAGTCCGAAAAAACCAGTTGCTGTGAAATTCCTAGATACTCTTATTTGTAGTCAGGGCGGCGAATGGTTTTGACCACGAAATTTCGCATTACAAAAGCTCCTCTCCGATGATATATGGGAAGGAATCGGCTGACGCCTCCGCGTATTTGTAGGCTCCGTTACCGGAACAGCGGCGGGCGTGGTTACCGCACAGCAGCGCTTTGGCACCATAATAATCGATCAGTTGTTGCTGCGCACTCGTCCATTTAAAGAAACAGCGTGGCAGGACAAGACCAGAAATTAAAGTCTTGGACTGCCGCTGTTAATCATCTATTTAAATGCATAGATGACAAACGCTTCCCGAATTTTGTTACGCGGTACCGTGATGATTAAAAGCAAGCATGTTACGACCCATACACTGATCAAGATGATCTTTCCATTGTCATAACTGATCAAGATGATCTTTCCATTGTCATAGCAAGATGTACCTCGGTTACATAAGGTTACACACAGCTACAGTATTGCCAAAAAAATACGATCATAATTTTGAGTTCTTCTGCCCGTTAGCTGAACGGCAAAAGAACTAGAAATAGAAAATCATTAACAACATGAAAATTATGATAGGAGATATCGCTATTGCATATAGTGGCCGCAAATGATGTAAGCGAATCATAGGGAACATCATGCAGTAAAATAACACCGACAAAGGCCAAGACCAACCATGATGGTAAGTCATAAAACCATTTTCTTTGCCAATCCATTCTAATGATGAATAGATAATTATCCACTTTAAAAAGTGGCTGACTATTGCGACCTTCTTAATTGGATAGTTGGAAAGAAAAAGCATGATAGTATAAATTATCGCTAACTAGTTCGTTGGGGATGTTTCGTTCGTGATGCCAAAGATGATATGTGCTATGAGCAATGTATTGATATAGCAAACTCATGCTCCCCATATAGTACATAGTTGGGAGAAACTCCCGCCACCGCTCCCAATTAGCCCATTTCCATGCTGCAATAAAGGCCCAAATCGTTAGTGCAATGTGCAAACAAACCCCATCCTTGGTTGATTTAATTAAAGTTTTCCCGCTTAATAAGTGTATTATTCTGCCAGATAGCGCAACGACGACAGCCGATCGTTCTGGCCGGCTGCCGTCGTTGGTTGCTGAGTTATCGTTCTCCGTAATGCATCAACATTAGTGATGTTTTTCTAGCGTGCTTTCTATCTAAACCATCTCATGTATTTCGTTGATCTTTATATTGCCTGTTGTGTATTTAATTCTCAGTTGGGGACTGTTCAGTAATTTTATTGGTTAAATATTTTGCAGTTACAGCTATGAAAACAGTTGTACCAAAAGAAGCTGTATAGTGCCAACGATTTATCGTGTAGATATTCCAATGAACTAGCAATGGCTGGATCAGGAAAGATGTTGTAGCAGCAAAGAGTATAACTCCTACATATAAAATCTCATTACATGTGTGTTGTAGTAGTGGAATAGCAATAGAAGTACTGCTGGAAAGGCACCTAAGCTATCCGGTAATTACTCCAAATAACTACCATTCATTGTTAGCTAGAACAGTGCGCTATCCGACTATATACTTGTCTGTAGTCCATCTACAACTAACGAAACTCTCCGCACCGGACTGGCAGTTACCCGATGAAATACCGCTTGCTTCTGGCCAATAAAATGCTGTTCTACCGCCATAGTTGCATTCGCATCAAATACGAGCGTACCTTGGCGAAGCGGTGTAGTCTCAAGAACGATTTCACCATTACGGACCTGATCTCTAAACCGAGACAGCCCGATCTCCCATGGAGCTCCATTATGGAAGTGGTCATGAATCAGCTGCCCTCCCGAGAAAGCATAGCCGACATTGCCTGTATACTCGATTTTCAACAGAACATCATCGTTTCCTTGCAGCACTTCCTCGACATCAAGCTTCAGGACTATCTTATGCTCACTAATCGTCTTCAATTCGAATGGAATTGGCAACGAAGCTAGTTCAATCGAATGGTTCAGGGTAGCTCCTGATTCTTCTACGAATTCCGAATAGGTAACGTTCTCTTGTCCATTTACGATCAGTTCAAGATTATCCCCTTGTACGACAATCGGATATTCGGAGAATATCACTCGACGTGTACCGGCAATTTCAACTTCCCATAGCGTCGAGGCCTCTTCTGCTGTCATTACATAGATGCGTACCTCTCTCATCCCTTCACGTGCAATCTTGATCATCGAAGATTTATCCCAAGGGACGACTACCGTATGCTGGTCGTCCTGCTGACGTTCCACCACACACCATTCAGCTGTAAGGTGAAGCAGTTCCCCACTAACAGATAATTCGCCATCGGAATCTTTGGTCATTGCGAAGAAATAAGTTACAGCCTCATCTGACTCCAGATAAGTTACGGGCTGTGCGGTTGCGTAGTTCAACTGCAATCCATCCATATCGAAGTTAAATGGAAGCATCATAGATGCATGACGAGGCACTCGTAACACCGACCTCTGAGGGAATGTAAGCGAGCGTCCTTCTGCCAGTTCGATCGTAAAGCGGACATTATCATGTGCCTCCATCTCGACATGATCCTGATAATTATTGATGAACAAGTATCCCGTATGACCGTCTGTACGTACCGCGTACCGAAGCGACGACGAATCTTCCGGACGAATGGAAGCCGCTTCTTCCGGGAGTAGTGTACCGAGAGGAGCTAGTCGCTCTCCAAAGTGTTTAAGGAAATATAATAATGGTCTCAGGAGGTGACTGGACCTTCTAATCTGTCCAAATTCTCCAATCGGCGCCTGAAAGTCATACGTAATTCTAGGTGTCGTACTCTCATTCAAATAGCCTGTCTTCCCGAACGGATTCGTACCTCCATGGAACATATAATAACCAATGAAGTTACAGCCGCCGGCGATCTTCACTAATGTCATCGCAACAACGCTCTCCGGATCCACCTGGAATCTCGACAAATACCAGGTTTGCATACCTCCACCCATCTCGCAGCAAGCATAAGGATATCTCGACTTGGAATAAGGCGGCTTAAAATCAACAGTTTGTGACTCGTCCTCGTGATAGCTCACGAAGGTATACTCCCCTGTTGGCTTTTGGTGCGGATTTTTATCGCTAATACTCCACGGTGTATAAGCATATCCCCCATACAAAGGCAGAACCTCATCTTCAAGCCACGGCGCTGCTCCCCAACCGGTACTCGTATAGATTGGCGCATCCATTCCTGCGGAGACGACAAATTGCTTAAGATGCCGCATATGCTCTATACCTTCATGTCCGGATACTCCACCGTTCAGGTACTCGTCCCCTTGCTTCGCTGTCATTTCCCACAGCGCGGCCGCTGCATTCAATTCGTTCTCTAGCTGAATACCGATAACAGGTCCGCAGTCACGGAACATCAAGCCTTCTGCTTGCTTGCCGATCTGATCGAAAAACAAACGTACATAATTCAAATAGCCTTCGTCGTTCGAGCGAACATCGAATGTTCTGCCAAACAACCAATCAGGCAGACCACCGTTACGTACTTCACCATGGCAGAAGGGTCCAACACGGAGAATAATGTACAACCCTTGCTTACTACACAATTCGATGAAGCGCCGCAGGTTACGATTACCCTTCCATTCGAACACGCTTTCGATTTCCTCATGATGATTCCAGAAGATGTAGGTGGCGATCACGTTAATGCCAGACAGCTTCATCTTTGCGATCTCAGATTCCCAATCCGATTCCGGATAACGTGAATAATGGAATTCTCCACAGATAGCAAAGAACGGGCTGCCGTTTATCTCCATGTAGTAGTTTGTAAATCCAATCGTTACCCCATCGGGGTTTACACCACCGAGCTTAAGTGAGGATCGGTAAATTCTTTTCGTCGAAACTTGGGCATTCAATTTGTATTCCATACTCTCGTCTCCCTTCATTCCTTGTTATTTCAATTTCAAGCTACCTTCGCGCTCCGTGACAGGCAAGAAAATGGCTCGTTCATTGGGTGAATTGTTAGGTGTATGAATCGTAAGCATTAACTCACCGTCAAACTTATGAAAGAGCATGCCATGACCGCCATCTTCCGCATAAAGTGGCAACTCCTCATGTGTCCATGGACCAACCACGTTACCAGAAGCTGATCGGGCAATACCGATTGTATAGCCTTTCTCCCCTCCGCTTGACCATAGAAGCAAGAGTTCCTCTTGCTGATTCTTATAAATAAATGGTCCATCGGTGACATAGGTTGTCCCATCCCACGTTTTCGTCCATGGTGCTTCTGAAGCTTGAAATAAGATGACCGGTTCGCCGTCAGGCGACCGCAGATCTTTAGTGAGTCTTATCGCGCACATCTTGCCATCCTGCACTTGAAGCCATTCATGGCAGAATATCATCCATGGTGTGCCATCTTGGTCGACATGCAGTGTACCGTCCAGGCACTCCCAATCGATAGGCGTCACTGGTGCTTCCGTAATCGTCACGAAAGGACCCAGGGGATTATCTGCCTTGAGAATTTGAGTTGCCCGGCACTTCCCCTCAGCTTTAAAGCTGGCGAACATATAGAAACTTCCTTCGTACAAATACACCTCAGGTGCCCAGTAATGACGATCTGCCCAGAAGTCAGCTTCAGGACGAAAGGCAGGGAAAGGTCCTTCCCATTGCTCTAGATCAGAGCTATGGTATACATCGAATCCCGTTGCCGGGCCCTCCCATACGTTTTCATCGGTTGTTCCATATAGAAAATAGGTATGATTAGAAGCATCCGACAAAATAAAAGGATCGCGGATTCGAATTTCACTTGTTGTTAACATGTTCACGTCACCTCTAATTTTTGCAACTTAAAAACAATAGCACTTAGGATAACCTCAGAAAACTCAACAATGCTATGATTATCTGTAAATCTCAATACAATTGATAGCGAACACGATCTAAACAAAGAAGCCGCTGGAAGTGGCGGCTTCTTCATTCCATTATTGGTTATTTGGCCAAGCGAATTTGAGGCCGAGCTTCTCTTTAGCGGCTTGGAATGCTTTGTTTTTGTAATCGTAAAGCTCCTGGAAGCCAAGTTTGTCTTCTTGCGCAAGCATCTCTTTGTATAGAGCATCAATTTCCGCTGAATCCTTCGCAAGAATCATCTTAGCTTGCATTTTGGTGCGGTAATCCGTGATCTTCGCTTCAATACCTGATTCTTTCGTACCACCTTGAACCGTAGTTGCTTCAAATGCAAGATCGTTATATGCATATTTCTCGAAGAACTGATCATGTTCAACCGTCAATTTCTCAAATGGATTTGTCGGTGCTGGCCATGTCCGCTTGATTGGAATCCAGTTCAGGAGCCAGCCAAACGAATCGTTACCATATTTAAGTTTAGCGCCATCTGGATCAGCCGCGAAGTCTTTGACACGTTGCTCTGTAAATTTGACTTTACCGTTCTCATCATAAACCCATGCAATATCTTTAGGACCATAGTAAAGGTTAAGAGACATTTCATCAGTCGATAAGTACTGGAATAGACTAATAATGCGATCTTGATACTTGCTCTTGCTGGAGATCATCGAGAGCGTCCAACCGGACATTGCACTTGGTGTGAAGTGCATTTCGTTGCCTGCATCGCCTGTGATTGGACCTACAGGAACATACGTCGCATTGTTGTCGTGCTGATATAGTGCATCCCATGTTAGGAGCGAATTCATTTTGGCGAACACACTACCTGCATTGACTTTTTCTTTCTTCTGATCGTCTGTCAACGTCAGGCTGTCTTCAGGCAGTAAGCCTTGCGTATACAATTGGTTGAGGAATTTGATCGCCTCAAGTGCCTCTGGCGTGTGCATTTTGTCCTGCCAGCTACCGTCTTTCGCTTCAGGTGATGCACCAAACATCTCCATCAAGTTATACAAATCGAAGTACGAAGGAATCATTTTAAAGCCGTTGTACTCTACGCCCGCATCCTTGACTTTCTTCAGTGCGTCGATCGTACCTTGTTTCGTCGTGAAATCCTCGCCTTTAATACCGAGTTGATCCATTATGTCTTTGCGAGCAACCATGTCTACGTGTGTTGCAAGCGTATCGACACCTTCTTGCATCTGTTCAGAGGCGTAGAAGAAGTTTGGAATGCCGTAGAAGTGTCCATCTTCATTCCGATACCAATCTTGTGCCGATTGTGGAACTTGATAATCTGGTGCATATTTCTTGATCAACTCATCCAACGGCGCAACCAGACCTGATTTTTCGAGTACTGTACGTTGTGGAATTACATTCCACATTGTTACAACATCCGGAATATCGCCAGCAGCGATCATTGCGCTCAGTTTCTCATCATTACCGCTTGTAAACTCGATTGAGATTCCCGTTGCATCAGTTACCATTTTGTCTACAAGAACATTCTCTGCATCCCACTGCTTCTTATACCAATCACCATCGACAAACCACTTAATCTTGATTGGAGACTTTTCCTCGGCCGGTGTTGTTGCATCGCCAGTCTTAGCTGAGTTGCCATTCGAAGTTGCAGTTTCGTTGTTTGTATCCGTTTTGTTGTTATTGTTGCCAGAGCATGCCGTCAGGATAGAACTAGTCATCACTACGCTAAGCAGTACTACTGATAGTTTACTCAACTTAACCATCTTTCTTCTCCCCTTTAAAAGTTTACATTCTTTGCGTGTATTGTTAATCCGCAAGAACTGCGGAGATTAACCTTTGATCGATCCGATCATAATACCTTTAACAAAATAACGTTGGAGGAACGGATAAATCACTAAAATCGGTGTAGTCGTAGCAATCATCATAGCGAGTTTTAAAGTCTCTGGGCTGATCTTCTTGGCTTGTTCTGGAACAAGTTGAGCAGCTTGTGCACTCATGCCTTGTGCGAAGTTCGCGTCTGTTACCACCCGCATGAGGAAGAGTTGAATCGTTTGCAGTGACTCAGAAGTGGTAAACATCAATGTGTCGAAATAGGAGTTCCAGTGTGCTACACCGTTGAATAAGGCAAGCGCAGCAAGCGCAGGCTTCGACAGTGAAAGAACGAACTGAAGGAATATACGGTACTCGCCAGCACCGTCAATCTTCGCAGATTCAAAAATCGTCTCTGGAATTGTTCTAAAGAATGACAGCAGGATCATCATGTCCCACACACTAAACAAAGACGGTATGATAAAGACCAAGAAGTTGTCCAACAAGCCAAGATCCCGATATAACAAATAAGTTGGAACCAATCCACCCGCAAAGAACATTGTGATCATAATGTATATCATATAGGCAGGCTTGCCTTTTAGATTGGGTCTCGACATCCCGTATGCGACCAAAGCTGTGAACAACACATGCGTTAGTGTACCAATTAACGTCCTAGCGGCTGTTACAAAGTATGCATGAAAAATGGTACTGTCAGAAAATACCGAAACGTAATTGGCCAAAGTAAACTTCCTTGGCCAGAAATACACCCCGCCACGCATATAGTCCAATCCTTCATTCAAAGATCCGACAATCGAGAACCAGAACGGGGCAACCATGATGAACATAATGACGATCATTATCATATTATTGAGCACGGAAAACCATTTTTCCCCTCTACTTTTAACGGTCATGATTTCTCCCTCCTAGAACAAGCTCTTATCCGAAATTTTGCGGGATAAATAATTGGCGCCGAATAGCAGAATTACAGCGATGATTGATTTCGTTAGTCCAACAGCCGTAGAGTAGGAGTATCTCATCTGTCGAATACCAACTTTATATACATAGGTATCTATCGTCTCACTTGTGTCGAGATTGAGTGGATTTTGGAGTACCAGTATTTGTTCAAAGCCCGTATTCAGAATCGCACTAATGGCAAAAATGAGCATAATGACGATTGTTCCCATGATACTTGGGAGTGTGACATACCACATTTTTTGCAGCTTATTCGCACCATCCATCGTCGCTGCTTCATACAACTCTTGATCCACACCAGAAATAGCAGCGATATATAGAATAGCTCCCCATCCCAGCCCTTTTACCATCTCGCCAATAACGAGAATGCCCCAGAAGTTGTTCGCCTCTCCTAGGAAATTAATTGGCTCCGATATGAAACCTAAAGATTCCAATGCATAGTTAAGCACGCCATTTGTCGGTGATAAGACCGTAATAATTAAGCCCCCGAAGACAACCCATGAGACAAAGTGTGGCAGGTAGGAAACTGTCTGTATAAATCGCTTGAATTTCGGTGAAACCACTTCATTCAGAAGCAACGCAAATATTATGGGTGCCGGGAAACCAAACAATAGATTCAATCCATTAATGGATAAGGTATTACGTAGCACTGTGAAGAAGTTCGGATCTGAGAAAAACTCTTTGAAGTGCTCCCATCCAATCCATGGTGACCCCATCACGCCTTTAAACATGTCATAATCTTTGAATGCAATTAAGATTCCATACATGGGTACATAAGAGAATATGAATAGAAAAACCAATCCTGGCCAAACCATACTTTGCAATTCAAATTGTGATTTTAGCCTGAACCAACTAATTGATTTTAATCCGATATTCCTTGTTTCACTTGCCGTTTTGACGGTGCTGCTCATTACTCTCACTCCTTGCGTTTCCTTGTCTGCTCCATTTTGTTAACGCTTGCAAACTTGATGTATTTATCATAATTCATGTGATATGTCGTAAAAAATATCATGATTTTAGAAATAATACCCTCATTTCAGGTTTTGATGAGAACGCTTTCTAATTGATATATAATGATAATATAAACCTTATAATAAGGAGTTCAGCATGCGAGTAACGTTGAGTAATCTCAGTATTAAACAGCGGTTAACACTGTCATATATCTTGTTTATCCTCATCCCATTCTGCGTTCTCGCGATGCACACCTATGGGCAAACGAGGGCATATCAGAAGGATCAATCTGCTAGTAACATGTCACAAACATTAACGATTCTGAAGAATGGACTGGAAGGAAAGCTAAATCTAGTTGAGAGTATCAGTCACAATATTACCTTCAACACTAGTTTGCAAAGCTTCCTGAGCGACCCATTCAATGTTCAAAACGGTTCGATGGATCAGTATATCCAGTTCATCAAACCAATTGTGTATTATGGACTTCAATACAATCAGGTAGAAGTAAGCAGCATTCGAGTTTATATGAATAACACCAGTATCCCGGAAGGATTCGGCAGCTTTTACTCCAGCAGTGATGTAGAAGATACGGATTGGTATAACAGCTTCATTCACTCGAAACGTCAATCAGCCTGGCTTGCATTTCCTAATGAAGGCTCCTATGCCTATCTTCAGAAGATTGTAACTATGGAAGGTGAATTTCTTGGCGTAACTAGTGTCTCCATCCTCAAGCAAAATTTACTCAATTCACTTGATGATTCGAATAATATTAGTCCAGATATCTACGTTGCCGATGCGAACCATCAGCTCTTATACGGGAGTAGTGCAATTAAACAATCATGGGGCAGCGCGATAAACGATAAAAAACAGTTCGAACAACATGGAAAGCTATATGTCCAGGACCATATTGAGCAATTAGGGTTCACGATTGGAATCGTCTCGCAGATACCCGTTTCTTTACGTTCCTATCAACTATTAACAACATTTGGTTTCATAGCGGCAATTGTCTTATCGATTCTCGTGTTCTACCAAGTACTTAAAACGACATTCATAAAAATTAAAGCGAGCATCCGAGCGATGGATCATTCCATTCGCACCGGTTTTACCGAATTAATCCCAGTAGAGCGCAATGATGAAATTGGTGTTATATCTGAGAAATTCAATACGCTGCTTGCTCAAATCAACACACTCGTCGAGGATCTGATTAGGCATGAAACCGTACACAAAGACGCGCAGTTGAAAGCGCTTCAGGCACAGATCAACCCGCATTTCATCTACAATACGATCAATCTGTTTAGTGCAAAAACAGAGCTCGCCGGCTTGTA
This sequence comes from Paenibacillus aurantiacus, assembly GCF_042431225.1. Lineage (NCBI taxonomy): Bacteria > Bacillati > Bacillota > Bacilli > Caryophanales > Paenibacillaceae > Paenibacillus > Paenibacillus aurantiacus. The sequence continues at coordinate 47,529 of NZ_JBHMDO010000032.1, forward strand.
TGATGTATCAGAGGCGTTCGCAGATTTCGGCCGGATGCTTAGATATAACATGAATAACCAAGCCAAATATTCAACCGTACAGCAAGAGATTCAGCATGTTGTCCATTACATTCAACTTCAGAAGTTGAAATATGGCGATCGGTTGCAATTCAACTGGTATTGTGAAACACAACTGATTAATGCGCCTGTGATCCGTTTCATTCTGCAACCGATTGTCGAGAACAGCATTACACATGGGATGAGAAACCGGAATAATCTCCGGATTCGATTAGATATCGATTGGAATGATCGAGGTGAAGTAAGGATTCACATCCAAGACGATGGATCAGGTATTAACACTGCTCGATTGAGTGAGCTAAACCTCTTCTTCCACCGACGAACCGATATCGGACAACCGCTGCTCGCACATGATACAGGTGAGGGTAACGGGATTGGACTGGGTAACATCAATGACAGGCTTCGCATGTTTTATGGAGACGCTTACGCGATCCATATGGACAGCATTGAAGGAAGCTTCACACAAACTATTCTGACCATACCATTCCAAGAAGAAACGGCGGGAAAATAACATGCTAAACCTCATGATTGTGGATGACGAAGAGCTGATCCGCGAAGACATTAAATCAAAAGTGTTTAGAATTGCACATCCAGCTATCGGTCATATTGAAATGGCTGCCAGCGCTATTGAGGCGAAACAGTTTATGCGCAAGCAAAAACCCGACGTCGTTATTTCCGATATTCGTATGCCAGAAATGGATGGCTTGACCCTGATACGCGAATGTGCGCAGACCGATCCAGAGATGAGGTTTATTGTACTCAGCGGCTATGATGATTACAGTTATGTCCGCGAGGCATTCAAACATGGCATTGTCGATTACCTGCTAAAACCCGTTCGGCTATCCGACCTCGAAATGCAGTTGAATAAAGCAATCCAATTGTGTACACCGCTAAATTTACAAGAGACGCGGCTTTCTTCACCTGGACAGAGTGAAATTATTCTTAAACCAACTCGACAGGAACAAGATTACTCGACTAAATCGATGATCAATATCGTCAAGCAATATATCGAGAGCCGTCCATATGGTGAGGTAACGCTTGCCGAAGTATCTAGTCTGGTCTCCATGAATTATAGCTATTTCAGCACGTGGTTTAAGGATGAAACCGGCCAGACATTCTCCACTTACATCATGACATTGCGCATGGAGAAGGCTATTAAACTGCTGAATAACCCTACCCTACGCATTAACGAAATTGCCTCACAGGTCGGGTACGACAACATTTATCATTTTTCTCGTGCATTCAAAAATTACAGCGGTAAATCACCTACTGAATACCGAAAAATTCCTGGTAACGAGTAGTCTGATTCTTCGCATACCGGCAAATAGAAAAGCAGGAACTGATTCAGTCAGCCCTGCTTTTTATGTTCCTTGTTTTCAGACGGGCAGAGAATCAATCTGAAATGATGATTTCCTCATAAAGGATACATAAAGGGAGACTCCCCCTAAATAAGGAATTCCCTTCATTTATGCCAACGTCCCATAAGGCAATCAGAATAGGCAAGCGGTGCTCTCGTTTCTACCGAACTACCTTGTTAGTGCATGTTTTGTTGTTAATCAGCTCTTCGCAGGCCCAACATGCGGCTAGGCGTTGTTCGCATACTTCCACCTGAACGTTGCAGCGCTCTATAAAGCTGCGGCTTCTTCAGTCAGCGTTCTCTGCATCTATGCAGCTGATCTCTCGAGTGACTTATTGCTAATCTCGCTATCTTAACTCCAACACAGAAACCGAAGCTGGTGGCAGCGTAAATGTTAGTATTCCTTCATGTAATTCTGCCCTATTAAGCGTTGTTGGTCGGAGCCGCTCCGGTGATTCGAACGTATTATGAGCGTCCAACACACGATCTGTAAGTACCCGGCCGGATACAATCGTAAAGCTTCCACCATCAATCACACACTGTATGGTGGCTGATTCTATGTGATTCAAGTTACAGGCGGTCAAGTGAATCATACCTTCATTATCTTTGGAGGCAGACGCACTGATTTGCGGGATGCTTTCTTGTCCATATGTGTAGTCTGGACTTTCATAATCTAGTAATAGCCGATCGGCATCCTGATGTCCCTTATACATGTCGAATACATGGTATGTCGGCGTCAGCAGCATCTTCTCCCCTTCAGTTAGGATCAAAGCCTGCAGCACATTGACCACCTGTGCGATATTTGCCATGCGCACACGGTCACTATATTTATTAAATAGATTCAAGTTAATACCAGCGACTAACGCATCACGGAGCGTATTTTGCTGATATAGAAACCCAGGATTCGTACCGGGCTCAACGTTGTACCAGGTACCCCATTCATCTATGATCAATCCTACCTTTTTCTTCGGATCATAAACGTCCATAATTTTTGAGTGCTGCACGATCAGTGTATCCATACGTAGCGTACGCTTTAAAGTCTCGAACCAGCCCTGTTCATCAAATCCTGTCGCATATCCTTTGTCTGACCAGTCACCTGTTGGAATGGTGTAATAGTGCAAACTCAAACCGTCCATATACTTTGAAGCCTCTCGCATCAGAACTTCTGTCCAATGGTAGTTGTCTTCGTTTGGTCCACATGCAATTCGATATGTTTCGTTGCCATCGTAATTCCTGACATATGTCTGATATATGCGATAAAGATCCGCATAATATTCGGGACGCATATTGCCGCTACAACCCCTATTTTCATTGCCCACGCCAAAATATTTGATCTTCCATGGCAGCTCCCGACCATTCTGCTTCCGCCAGTTTGCCATTGTCGATTCGCCATCGCGAGTCATATACTCGACCCATTCCTGCATCTCTTGCACCGTTCCGCTCCCTACATTCCCGCTGATATACGGCTCGGCCTCAATCAATTCACATAGACGCAGAAACTCATGGGTGCCAAAATGATTATCCTCCACTACACCTCCCCAATTGTTATTTATCATCCGAGCGCGTCTATCAGTAGGCCCAATGCCATCCTTCCAATGATATTCATCCGCAAAGCAGCCCCCTGGCCAACGTAATACCGGAACCCCAACTTTGCGAAGGGCTTCAATGACATCGTTACGTATACCGTCCGTATTCGGTATGTGGGAGTCCTTGCCTACCCATATTCCTTCGTGTATACAACGGCCAAGATGCTGGGAGAAATGACCATAGAGATTACGGTCGATTTTACCCTGTACCTTATTTACAAAAAGACGCATCGGTATCATACAAATTCCCCTTCCTATACTGACTAATAAAAATTTGGGCCGTGTTACCAATGACTGGTATACACGGCCCTTTTTGACTATCTGGCTTGTCTCACCTTATTTGTTTGCAGCCAAGTAGGCATCAACTTGCTTTTGAATTTCAGCTAGCACTTTGTCAGCACCTGCCTCTTTCAGACGATTGCGCAAACTTTGTACATCTTCTTCCACACTACTTTTGATTACGCCATAGACCATCGGCTTTTCGTATTGCTCCAGTACATTATTGATAGTTGCGAGTTCATTTTTCACGTTACTATCATCGAATACGAACGACTGAAGCTTAGGCGTAACTGCTGTTTCGAGCATATTACCGCGCAGCTCTTCATAGTTAGGAATGCCTCCGCCGATTAGCTTATAGAGCTTGTCATTGCGCCATCCCCATGGGCTTGCGCTATCTGGCGCGAAGTTACCGTTCTCGGCAAGCGGAACGATGTTAAGGCCATCGTCTGACAATTTGTAGTGCTTACCTTCGATACCGTATGTCGTGAGATTGAAGTAACGCTCATCATTACGAAGCAAGTCCAGGAACATCATCGCACGTTCCGGATTTTTAGCGTTGCGATTGATTGCCATTCCATTCTGAGTGAATGATTTCAAATCGACCGGATTGCCGTAATTCGAATCCACCGCTACTACATTCCAATCCGGATGCTGCTCTTTTACCGCAATATATTTTGAGTTGGTTGTCAGCAGGTTACCTCCCACGTTCGGAGCTTTGCCATTCAAGAATTCATTGCCGTCAGAAGATTTATTTACCATCGCGCTCTTGGAAATGATACCCTTGTCTACCCATTCCTTGGTTACTTTTACGCCCTCTACGAACGCATCAGTATCTATGAATGGGAACGCCTTTATTGAATCTGCAGTATCATCGTAGTACACATGATAGTTACCGGTTCCGCCTACTTCAAACCAGTTTTTCATCATCTCGGACGGAATATAAGTAGGCATCCCCCACCATGTCGTGCCTCCCCCCATAATTGCTGGGGTTTTCGTATCCTTAGAGAAAGCCTCCAGGTATTTCCTCATACTCTTAGAATCTTTAGTCACGTCATCAAGCGTCAAACCATATTTATCAAGGAGGTCGCCACGAAGCAATGTGAATGCCCCTTGGATTTCCTTATAATTGCTAGGAAGCATGTAGACCTTGCCGTTAATCTTAGCCTGCTCCCAAGCTTCTGGATACATATTGGCTGCAGTAAGCGGCATGTACTTATCGACCATTTCTTTGGTAACCTCAAGGAAACCGCCTTTGCTAGCCTGTGTGTTATATTGCGCCCAGTTTGAAGTATAGATCAGGTCGAAATCGTCGCCGGATGCGAACAAGAGCGGGTATTTTTGAGCCCAATCTGCCCAGGACAGAAAGGTAACGCTTACCGTAGCATTAATATCCTGTTTAAGAAGTTTGTTGACCTCACCGTACACTAAGTCAAAGTCTTTTGGCTTCTCGCCAAGAAGATACATCTTAAGTTCAACTTCTTCTTTAGATGTATCCACAGCTTCTCCATTAGTTGCAGTATTTGACGACGGGGTAGTTTCCGTAGTATTCGAGACAGAATTCTCGTTGTTCGAATTGTTGCCACAACCGGCAAGTACGAACGTCGCCGACAAGGATAACGCGAGGATACTTTTCCACTTGATGCTCTTTTTCATCTTTTGTCCCCTCTTCTTTTACTTATAGTATATAATAATCCGGCAAGCCGGGATTATCCTTTAACTGCGCCTACAGTTATACCTTTGACAAAGTAACGTTGCACGAAAGGATATAGAAGAATTATGGGTCCAGTCGTTACCAGCGTTATCGCCATTTTATAGGAATCAGATGGCATGTCGGACGTTGCAATACCTGCCTGCTCGACCGCATAACTTAAAAATTCCATTCTGCTTAATATCTGATACAAGTAATATTGGAGATTATATAGCTGCGAGTCGTCAACGAAGAGCATCGTGTTGAACCAATCATTCCAATAGTTCAATGCAATGAATAAACCAATCGTGGCTAAGGCTGGCTTCAGCAGTGGCAGCATCAGTCTGATGAAAATCGTAAAATCCCCTGCTCCATCAATCGTTGCAGATTCCCGAATTGCTTCTGGAATCGCACTTACGAAACTACGCATAACTAAGATGTAAAATACATTTAGCAATAAGGGCAGGATCATAACTAAAATGCTGTTTTTCATGTGTAAGTACTTAACAATTAGGATATAGTACGGTACAAGACCTCCACTAAAAAGCGTTGTAAAGTAAAAATAGAAAGCAAAGTGATTACGATATCGAAAATCTTTACAGTTAAGTACATAAGCAGTCATCGTAGTCACCATTAGGCCAAGGAATGAACCAATCGCAGTAACGAAGATTGTAACGCCATATGCCCGCACAAGATCATTCGACGTTTCGAGCAATAGCTTGTACGCTTCACTAGACCAATCTTTTGGCCATAGGCTATATCCATGAAGTGTAATCGCTTCTTGGCTTGAAAAAGACCCAACAATAATCAACCAGAATGGAATGAGACATAGTAAGGCAAATACTCCAACAAATAAATATCCAAACGTGTTAAACCAAACCCGATCTGCTTGTAAACGCATAGGTCCTCCTCCTTAAAACAATGCATAGTCCTTTTGTGTTTTTCGAACGATGTAGTTCACAGTAATTATGATGACGAAGGATAGAACCGATTGATACAATCCCGCGGCAGAAGACATACCAAACTCCTGAATGTTCAATAGTGATCTAACAACAAAAGTATCGATTACATCTGTCGTATCGTAAACCAACCCATTGTCTCCGACAATTTGATAGAACATTTGGAAATCCCCTCGCACAATGCCACCAATTGAGAGCATTAACAAGACAACTGCTGTCGGAATCAATGCAGGAAGCGTGATGTAACGAATACGTTGGAAGACGTTTGCCCCATCCATCTCGGCTGCTTCATATGTTTCTGAGTCAATGTTCGTAATCGCGGCCAAATAGAACACGGTTCCATATCCAACTGATTTCCATGCACTAAAGAAAATAAGAATGAATACCCAGGCTATCGGTTTGGAGTAGACATCAACCGGGCTCATGCCAAACGATTCCAACAACGTATTTAGCGAGCCAAATTCGTAATTAAACACGTTGTAGACAAATGCCGCCACGACTACCCAAGAAATGAAGTACGGTAGAAAAATTGCGGACTGCATAAACTTTCGAATTCGCTTGCCAGCTATTTCAGCTAACAAAATTGCCATTGTGATTTCCAGGATATTATTTACGATTAGAAACACTAGATTATACAGCACCGTGTTTTTCGTTACTCGCAACAATTGACCCGATTCGAAAAAATAACGGAAATTTTCGAATCCAACCCACGGACTTCCGAAGATCCCATCGATGTAATTGTATTTCTTGAACGCAATCAAGACACCGACCATTGGGAAGTAAGCGAATACAAGAAAATAAAGCACTGCTGGCAGAATCATCAGCAACTTTACTTTATGTTTTTTCATCTCCCATAAAAAGCCTTTTCCCACGCTATTCATTTCATTCTCTCCTTCTGCTCCTCATTCACTACCTGTGCTCTGCTTCAAATGATACCTGCGGGGAAGGAAAAAACGTACCGGATAAAGCTATGATTTCGGGTAAAAAAGACTACACTTCAATGCTGATATTTCACGATCTTCGATAAAAATCTACAAGCAGGATCCTCCGCAAGATACTAAATCCTAATGATCTCCCTATAGCTTCTCTCACAGAACCTCATAATGGGAAGCGTTTACATTGTGTGATTACAAAATAATCTTAGCTTTCTAACAAGAGGTTTCGTACCGTAGAAACCTATAATTTCGGGTAAAATAAACAACAAATCAGGTTTTGTATTTGAAAAAAAATGTGGTGACGATAATAATAACTATATGAAGAATTAAAACTGAGGTGTTGCAGCAATGATCCGGCTTCTAATTGTAGACGATGAACAAGCGACCCGTGACGGACTATTGAATTATGTGGAATGGCAGGAACTAGGCATTGATATTGTCAAAACAGCCGCAGACGGTTGGGAGGCGCTGCAGCTGAGTTTCAGCTATAAACCCGATATTGTACTCACAGATGTGAAAATGCCCAGAATGGATGGCATCCAATTCGCTATTAAACTGAGAGAATCACAGCCGCAATGCAAAATTGTGTTCCTAAGCAGTTATGCCGAAAAAGAGTATTTAAAGTCCGCTATCCAATTGAAAGCACTCGATTTTCTCGAAAAACCAGTAAATCTTGACGTCATTCGCAAGGAGCTTCGTCTAGCAGTCAAAGCTTGCCAAGATGAAAGAAAGCAAAGAATGGCAGAGCAGGAAATCCGCACAGAGAATGAGCTCCTGCAACAGGAGCAGCAAGCCTTGTACTTCATATCACGAGATTATGAACATAGTGATAAAAGTAATAAATCAGAATCACCTCTATCTTCTCATCAAACGGGATATGCCTTCGCTACAGCTATTATTAAACTCATGGGCCTTTCCGAGCAGGAACTTCAGCGCTTTATACTTCAAAAGAATGAAATATATGAGCATATTAAGATACGTTTCTCTTTTGCAGGTCTTGAGACACTTCGCGGATTTAAGGACAGCCAACATCTCATCATCCATGCGTATGCCAAAAGTCTTGCGGCACCAGATGAGCTTATTAATCCGCTAGCGCTGATACGTTCCGATTTGCAAACCTTATTTGGCAAGCCTATGCTAACCTTCATTGGCGTCGGCCAACTCGTCCATCGTCCGGAACGACTACTCGATTCTTATCATAGTGCAGCGGTTGCGATTCAACGCCAATTTTTCAAAGGCTACAATCACATTCTCGTATTCCAAGAAGTCCGGCGATCGGCCTCCCTGCAGCCTGCAAGGGGATCTTCATTCGGACCGGCATTTGCGGCATGCCTAGAAGAAGAGAAATTCGAGAAGGCATCTGACATACTTGCCAGTGCAGTGGAGAATTTAAAAGCGAACGAAGATACCCTTGTCAATGATGCCAAGAATGTCTTTTTCGATCTCCTACAAAACCTTTTTAAAGTCGCTGAAAAAAAGAAGATCCTGCTATCGGATCCACAGGATGACAAAGAGTATCTATGGAACCTACTGTATAAGTTCAACACCTTACAAGAGATGGTGTTCTATGCAGAAGGAAAGTTAAGACAATTCTTCACACAGCTACGCGATAAACCTAACTCTGGATATATTGCTGCAGGTATCTTTGAATTCGTACATGCCAACTTTGCCGATCCTGAGCTCTCGATTAAATCAATTGCTGAGCATCTATTCTTGACTCCAAATTATCTAAGCCTTCAATTCAAGAAAGAAACAGGCATGACCATTAACCAATATATTACGGATTTTCGAATAGACAAGGCAAAAGAGCTACTCTCAAACCGACAATATAAGCTATATGAAATCGCAGCTCATGTTGGTATTCAAGACGCAAATTATTTTGCCAAAACCTTTAAGAAGGTAACGGGCTTAACGCCTTCGGAGTTTAAGGAGCGGCATACATGAGAATGGTCAATTCCTTTCGGAACATGAAATTAAAGAACAAGCTCATGCTCCTGAACTCCCTACTAATCCTGATCACGCTTAGTACGCTATCCTATACTTCTTATTCCCAAAGCTCAAGGACGCTTAATACCGAAGTTCTGCATTCGACAAAGCAGCTGCTTTCGCAAACCGAATCGTTCTTATCTTACAAAATTAGCAAGATCATAGATGTATCCGACGCCATCGCTCTTGACAGCAACTTAAATGAAATGCTCTCCCGACCAGTTTCGGAATATGAGCTTTCGGAGCAGTTGCGTGATTTCGGTAATTTAACGCTCAATTTGTCCGCGTTCCAACGAAATGATGATATCTATCGAATTCGTGTCTATATCCCAGATCAATTAGTCTTCTCGGCAGAAGGAATGAATTTTTTCCCTTATAGCCAGTTTATCGATTCCAAGGTGCTATCGGACCTTTCCTATCACTCTGGGAAGACGCTTTGGATTACGGACGAGGACGCAATAGAATCGATGAGGCACCCTGATGTGCAAACTGTCCATTCCATCCGCTTCATCCGAAGTTTGAGCGAACTTGACGTATACTTCGGCCTGCTAGACGTCGATATTCGTGAGGATGTCTTAAACAATATAGTAAGGCGTTCGAATACCTCCGTTAATGGCCGTGCCTATCTGCAGAATTCCAAAGGTCAAATTATTGCAGGATTAGATTCCATCCAACAATCCATAAGTCAGGCAGAATTGCTGGCAATCTCTAAGAAAGATGACCCGTGGCAGTCCATTGAATTGAATGGTGAAGACGTTCTTGTCGGTGTCAAGATGATTGAAGGAACGGATTGGAGCCTGGTATCTCTCGTTCCGCTGCAAGACATCTATGCATCAAGCAACAAAGTAAGAAATCAGACCTTAATGATCATGACCATCCTTGCCGTTGTAGCCAATCTGCTATTGTATTGGATATCAAGTTCTCAAACAAAAAGGATTGGAATGGTAATTCGAAAAATCAGGCGTGTACAGAGTGGCGAGCTCGAACCAGTGAAATCCGATGGCCGCCGTGACGAAGTGGGGGAGCTTGTCGAGAATTTCAACTTCATGATTAGCCGTATGAAGATCATTCTAGAAGATCAATATAAATTGGGCCAAGAGGCAAAGAATGCAGAGCTCAGGGCACTCCATTCCCAGATTAATCCTCATTTTCTATATAACACACTCGACCTCATCAATTGGACTGCTATTCAGCACCGCGTACCGGACATCTCCACTCTTGTCCATTCGCTCAGTCAATTCTACAAACTGAGTCTGAACAAAGGTGAAGAAGTTACTACACTGGGTAAAGAACTGGAACATATTCAATTATATGTGGACATTCAAAACCGAAGGTTCGGGAATACAATTGATCTTAACATGGACTTGGATGAAGCGTTGCTCGATTGCAAAATGCCAAAGATTACGCTGCAGCCAATCATCGAAAATGCAATTCTCCATGGCATTAGAGAAACTGAAGAACGCCGGGGAGAGATCTTCATCTATTCGTTCAGCGAAGCCGATTGCATGGTCCTCGTTATACAGGACAACGGAATTGGTATGTCAGAAGGACTGGTAGAACAATTCAATGGCTCTATGGAATCCGGTGGCGATTGGGAAGGGTATGGTATTCGCAACATTAACTATCGCATTAAACTCTTGTTCGGTCCACAATATGGCCTTCACTTCCAAAGCAGCCCCGGTGAAGGAACGATTGTTGAAATCCGACTGCCGTAAAATGGACAAAGGACGAACACGAGATTAGTGTTCGTCCTTTGTTCATTTCTACCTATCATCTTCTTCTCAATGCCGACATTGCTATAAATAAAGAACTTGACTTTTAGCTGAGAATTATCAGGTACTTGACACACGTGTGCTATATTAGAACGGACAAGCAGTTAAGTCCATCCTTTATAGAGAGAAGGGATAGTCTAAATGAGCGAAAAACACATAGAAGCTGGATTAAATCAAGAATATCAGTTATTCAACTTCAAAAAAAGTAAGCAAGTTTGTACGGTTATAACTACTAAAGGAGTCCCTATTAAAGGAACCGTTGAGTCATACGACAATTTCGTTATTCTTCTTCGTTTATTATCCGGTAAACAAAGTATGATCTATAAACATGCTGTATCCACAATAATTGGGTAGACTTGAAAGCAAGTTTAGGGTGTATCCCCCTAGGCTTCAGGCTGTCGAAAAACCCTCTGATTTTCTGAGATACCGAAAACAGACCCATTATTGAATTCCGACTACCTGAGTAAGTGTTTGATCGTTTCCTATATAACCAAATCAGCGGCAGCTTAGGACCCAGATTCACTCTTAAGCTTCCGCTGGATTGTTTGCCTGAGCAGTCGACGTTAAATAAATTTATCTATCTCATTTTTTGCACACGGATTTCAACTTGCACTGTAATCCCCAACTCTAAGTTATTACCAACATGTATCCTTTCACTTAACAGATTATCACTTGATACCACCATCTAAATAAGCATCCACTTGCTTTTGAATCTCAAAGATAACTTTGTCAGTACCTGCTTCCTTTAGTCGTGCACGTAAAACTTCAATATCAGTATTAACCGTTTTTTTGATAATTCCACTTAATAGCGGTTTTTCATATTGATCGAGAACGTTGGCAATAGAGGCAAGTTCATGTTTCACACTGCTGTCATTAAATATGAACGATTGAAGTTTCGGAATTACAGCTGTCGCTAACATATTGACACGATATTGCTCAAAGTTTGGAATGCTACCGAATACTGTTTTGTACAGATTATCGTCTCTCCACCCCCAAGTACTCAGACTTTCTTGTGCAAACCAACGATTGTGGGGAGGTGTAATAATGTCTTTGGTGCCTAAAATTACTTCGTAATGTTCTCCCTCAATACCATATGTGGTGAGATTAAAATAACGTTCGTCGTTACGGAATAAGTCCAGCAGCATCATTGCTCGTTCCGGGTTATTTGAAAGGCGGGGGATGGATATGCCACCTTCAGTAAACGGCTGTATATTAACTGAGTTTCTATAGTTTGAATCTTCTACAGAAACTTCCCACTCAGGATGTCTGATATTTGCAGTTATATAGTAGGAATTCATAGTTTTTAGATTCCCACTAATAGCAGGTATTCTTCCATTCAAGAATTCAGTGAGTAGATCAAAGCTTGTATTGACTGATGAGCTATTAGTGATCCATCCTTTATCAATCCACTCTTTCATAACGGCTATCCCTTCAGAATAAGCATCAGTTTCAATATAAGGAAAGACTTGTGGTGAATCTTGAGTATTATCATAATAAATGCGGTAGTTCCCTGTTCCACCAATCTCAAACCAATTTTTCATTTCTTCACTCGGAATATAGACTGGCATGCCCTTTAAAGAAGCAACTACTTCAGTGCTCAATAGCATTTTTGAATCCCTGGAGAACGCTTCATAGTACTTTTCAATACTCCTGGTATCTTTCATTACATCCTCTACTTCTAAACCATACTTTTTGAGCAAATCGCCGCGAAGCATAGTAAAGTTGCCTTGAACATCTTTATAGTTATGCGGGATCATGTAGACCTTGCCATTAACTTCGGCTTGTTCCCATGCTTCAGGGTATATACTTGACGCTGACAAAGGCATATATATATCTAACATCTCTTTCGTAATCTCCATAAAACTACCCATTTTAGCCTCTTCACTATATTGTGACCAAGATGCAGTAAATATTAAATCCACTCCATTAGTGTTTAATAATGATGGATATTCCTGGAGCCATTCAGACTCAGGAATGAAAGAGATTTCTAATGTAGCATTAATATCTTGTTTAAGAAGTTTATTTACTTCTCCATATACAAGGTCAAAATCTTTTGGCCTTTCACCAATTAAATACATTTTAAGCTTTACTTGCTTTGAAATATCCACCTTTCCTTCAACCTTCTCTGTAGACGTTGTAACATTATAGTTTATAACGTCCTTTGTCTTGTTAGGATAAATATTTGAAATACGATAAGCAGCAATAGAAGCAATGCAAAACGCAATCAGTGAGAGAAAAATACTCCATAATGGTCTTCGTCTCATACATCTCCTCCTTTCTTTCTTCACTTGAATTACACAACTGAGCTCTAATTTTCAAATAGTATATTTTCGCTGATCGGATGCTGGTTTTTTCGTCATTAGTGTGCTGCTTAAGTTGGTTTTATGGCGCAGCTTTGCTCTTGTTTGGCCCCCGACCAATAACAGTTCCCATGGTTCGTTCACCCAGTGATTCAGTCTTGGTCTTCTTGTTCGTATTGGCTTGTCATCATCGCTTTCTCCATCTTTTTCTACACAATTATCCTCATCGTTATTAGCAGGAATGTCGTGGAGCTCGAACGCTTGAATCATCGCCTCAACCGTCTTCAGCTCTCCGCTGATCACCTGATTGATCGATTCGCACTCCGGCTGCGAGAGTGTTGAACGAGAGTGGAACCCTGAAGACTCAATTTTTCCAGAAAAACGATCGCTCGGCCGCGGCGGAACGTCTGAGCGCTGATGAAATGCTTGTGATGACATCATGTCTCCGGCTACCCGGTGGCCACCGTAGCCGTGATGTCCTCGATGCTCTTTATGTCCATGCTTCCTTCACGCATAAGTGACATCTCTTTTTTGTGTTGTATACAAACGTATACAACATACTTTCGTATACAAATGTATACAATAGACTCTTGGTATGTCAAGAGTTAGCACTAGCGGCTCATTCATCTCAATAAAAATAGGCTGTCCCATCGTGGCCACGTACGACACTGACCTCTTGGGACAACCTTTTCTACTTTAAATACTGTGACACATTTATCTAAATCTCTAATGCAGCACGAACGGCATGCTCGCCGCCTTCAACTTCATATTTAACAATAACTGCCGGTTCATCGTGTAATTGAAGATCGGGCTACCCAGCCGCGCGCCACGCATACACCAAGCGCGTTGCATCGTTGCCGATTTCGGCTACGCAGCGGAACATTGCAGGAAAATGCCAGTATCTGAGCACTAGCTCATTCGGAGCTCAGCGGCTGCATCTGCAATGCGCATAAAATCGGCCTGCAGATTGTTGCCCCTCACTGTCGTTTTCAATTCATGCCTTTTGCCGAGATTGCAATAAACTTGTAAGGTACTAATTGGTTATCCTCTGACCTATAAAAATAATTACTTTTCAAAAACAAAGCCTCAATAGAGAAACCTCGGGACATATCTTCCCGAGGCATGTATTTATATACTACTGGACTTCCCTGAACGTCGCGTCCGCCTGTGCGGCGGAACCACTAATCGGTTCAATCTTCAACTCAAAAGCGAAATGACGAATGTAACGATCCGGGAAGTTGTAAGAACGATAGGATACCCAAGATGAATTCGCTAGTCCCGCTACGCGGGTGAAAGAGGCATCGTTATTGAACGTAGTTGTTCCGTTCGATTTCTCCAACACAAGATTAAAGCTAGAGTGCCGTAAGTAATAGCCTGGGTTATTCACCGATTCGAAAGAAATAGTTCCATTCCCCGCTAGGCCAGGAACAATATGAAATCTTGAATCATCAAGTGGTGTAACGCCCTCATCGATTCGAGCTTTCGTATTGAGATGGCGGAAATATCTACCTTGGAAGTTATACGATTCAATTCTGCGGATATCTGTGCCGGCCCCGCTGGCCTCACGAAACGCGTCCATAGCGACGGTCCACTTCATATTCGTATCGACTGCACCCATTGTGTATCCACCATTATAGCCTGGAGGCGATTCAGGCTCCCAATAGAATACACCAGTGCCAGTTCCTCCAATATTCTTTATTCGATTGATCCAGTTAGTTATTAATGTTTTGTTTTCGGCAGCCTTATTCCATGCTCCTCCGACCTCAACCATGAGAACTGGCTTGTTGTACTGATTTTTAATATATTCCACACGATCAGCCACTGTAGTCAAGTTTGCAAGACCTGCATAGGACGAAAATCCGATCATGTCTGTTTTTCCGCCATTTGCGAAGAAAGCGTTAAGGAACGTTTCAATCTCTGGTCTTTGCGGCCCCGCGAGGTGAATAATGGCTAGTGTTGAAGGTGACGCCGCCTTAACGGCATCATAACCTGCATTGAACAATCCTGCCATCTGTGCGGGATTATATGCAAGGCTACCGGTATAGCCGCATAACCCGGCATTGGTTTCATTGCCAACTTGTACCCACGCTGGAGTAACACCTTGATTCTTCAAAGCAGTCAAATAATTATAGGTATAATTATACAGGGTAGTCTTTAAGTCAGTGTAACTTAGATTCTGCCATGCAACAGGGCACACTTGACGACCGACACTATTCCACGTATCTCCATAGTGGAAATCGATCATAACACTCATGCCTTCATTTTGAACCCGCTTGGCTAAAGCAATTGTTGTCGCCTGATCTAACATCCCGCTGTATGGATCAGTTGAAGGATTGACCCAAGTCCGAATGCGAACCGCATTAATGCCAAAATCCGTCTTCAGAATTTTCAATAGATCGCCTTGAGTGCCATTGCGGTAATAAAATTTATAACCGTTTGCTTCCATGCCAGGAAGCCAGCTTACATCAGCGCCATAAGCAAACGATGGAGCTGCATGGGCTTTTGGAACAGCCGAATACATGAGAAATGCGCCTAGCGAAAGAATTAGACTTAAACATAAGAGTAGTGGACGTTTGAGCACACCATGGATCATGATAGAAACCTACCTCACTTTTTTTATTATTTGTTACTTAACTTAAACTTTTGGGTTGATTCCCCCTTTTAGATAAGAAATCATTGAATTATCTTGAACTCTTATCCTCTAATTTTGTGATAGCGCTTCCAATTCGTGTTACGATTACATCATACCTTCAGTGAATAAGGATTTGTATGGTAAATAACTATAGGAATGAGTAAAATCATCTACAATTTCAAAGAAAGTTTCAGACGTCAATAGCGATATCCACTTTAACATTACACTCTTTTCAATAGCCCTGCAGCGACTGTCAGAGTGAAACAGCGACTGCACAACCCCAGTTGCAGTTCCACAACGCCGTACCACTTTCTGCGGCGGTCACACTTGCCCAGTCGCGGCGACCGGCAGACAGTTAGATTCTCACGCCACGTGATCAGCCACAAACCGAAATACCCGCTTCCCTCTTTTCTTACACCTTTTGTCCGCAATGTATACCGGTCAAGCTCCTAGAGATGCTTACATTGGTGCAGCATGCTCCGCGAACACACTTCAGATTTCTACATCCTGCTGACGGCCTAAACTACCCAGCCATATGGATTTCAATGGCAGCTGGTTCACGACTTGCGCTACAGCTCTGCGGCGCGAGTTGTGTCCGCACTTCCGACCCGACCTGTCTCCATTTCCGCTGACGGTCGCGGCACGTCCGGCATGCGTTAACCAGCGGCAATCGGTTCGATGTTCACGCTGTGCTTATGTGACGCACACCTTCATAGGGTGTGCCGAGCCGGCCATACGGCGACCAATGAGAATCGTTAGGCACGCTCTTACATCGCGGTACAGCGGCGAGCGTCCGAACGCGCGCTTCCGTGTATCTATTCCCCCAACAAGTCTGTAAAATATTCTCGTATTATGAGGTTAGCCAGCTTAATCTGGTTGACCTCATTTTCATTTACAATAGCTGTAGCCGGGGAGGACGATAAAATATCTGGGCAGTAAGCCCGTTACACAAACTGTCCACCTGCTATTGTGCAAACCATGATTAAGCTGGTTGAGACCTAGATCTCGAATAACACGCGAAGCTATGGACGTGCAATGGTTAGTGGGATCCGGTGAACTTACTTGAGG